>DATIBQ010000036.1:0-2577 GCA_035457445.1 Minisyncoccota bacterium | reverse complement strand
TCTATTGATGACGATGCTGTAGTTTTGCAAACAGTTGCACTATTAAAAGAAAAGCTACCACATGCAACGTTTAGAGAATTTACCGACAAAGGTCATTTTTGTTTTGAAGATTTACAAACCGAAAAATTCCCTGAGCTTTTAACAGTTGTTCTAGAATAGTCTTCTACCCTCTTGCATCATTTTTTTGGAGAGGGTATGGTTAATGGTATGAGTAAAATATTTGGAATTGTGCTCACCATTATTGTAGTAGCGTTATTAGGAGGTGCAGTGTGGATGCATCAGAATCGTGTACAGGATACGATTGGGGATGATAGTGCCTGGAACGACTACATGAATAAACAGGTAACTATTGAGGGAACACTAACTTGTTTGCCGCATAAAGATACTAGTGGTCCAACAACGCTTGAGTGTGCGTTTGGGCTCGTGACTGATGCAGGGCAGTACTATGCGTTTGATACGAGCCGAACAGACTTGGAACAGACGGGTGATCGTGTTCGGGTAACAGGGGTGGTAACACCAGTAGAATCGCTGAGCGCTAACCAGTGGCAGAATTACAACATTGTGGGCATCATCACGGTAGCGAGTGTGCAAAAAATATAACTACTAAACGAGGAATAACCATGGAATACTTATTTTTACTCAGCAGAATTTTATTTGGAGGATACTTTTTGTGGAATGGGTACAAGCACTTTAAGCATACTGCAAATCTTGCAGGGTACGCTGCATCAAAAAAAGTTCCGTCTCCGCAGCTCATGGTGCGCTTGAGCGGGGCACTGTTACTTATTGGCGGTGTGGGTATTGTGCTCGGCGCTGCGGTTGGGCTTGCGGTGTCGGCACTGGTGGCATTTCTCATTCCGGTAACATTTATGATGCACGACTACTGGAAAGAAACTGATCCAGTGCAGCGAGCGCATCAGCAGATTGCGTTTGCAAAAAATATTGCGCTTTTGGGTGCAG
Organism: Minisyncoccota bacterium; assembly: GCA_035457445.1. Lineage (GTDB taxonomy): Bacteria > Patescibacteriota > Minisyncoccia > Phycocordibacterales > UBA9973 > DATIBQ01. Next base: position 1,620 of record DATIBQ010000036.1, on the reverse strand, counting down.
CGTTTGCGTACCTGTTTATTCCAGGACCGTGGTTTCTCGCTATTTAAGCTATGAAAAAGAAAGTATTTCTCATTCTCATACTCGCAGTAGTGATTGTGCTTGTTGTTGTATTGGTGCGGCGCGATAAAAAAGTAGAAGCGCCGAAGGATGCACTATATCTGAATTGGAATAGTTACGAAACAGAGCAGTACTCGCTCCAGTACCCTAAAGATTTTTCATTCAGCGAAGAGTATCACTATCAAGCACTTGGTCCGGGCAAGGGAATTACCGGTATTGCGTTTACGATTCCAGTAATACTTACTAAAAATACTAACCTCTCTAAAGATACAAAATTGAGTATTGAAACAATTCCGAACAAAGAAGACTGTACACCTGCTGACTTTCTTTCTGCTCCTACCGTAAAGGAACCACTTACAGAAAACGGGATACAAATTTTAGTGGCAGAGCAAAGCGAAGGGGCTGCAGGGAACCGCTATGATGAAACGGTGTATGTGTATCCAAAGTGTGTCGCGGTTCGGTATTTTATTCACAGCACGAATATTGGAAATTACACCCCGGGGACAGTGCAGGAATTTGATCGCGCAGCGCTGCTGCAAGCATTTACCCTTATTCGGGCATCATTCCAGATACATGAAAAAGAAGCAGCTATTTAAAGAGCGGGTGCTGGCAATTGTAGCGAAAATCCCAAAAGGAAAAACGCTTACCTACGGGCAAGTGGCAGCACTGGCGGGGAGCCCGAATGCAGCACGAGCAGTGGGGACGATTATGAAAAGCAACTACCTGCCACATGTACCCTGTCACCGAGTGATCCGCGCCGATGGAAAGATTGGCGACTATAATCGCGGCGGCGCTGCTGCAAAAGAAGCGCTCCTGCGAAAAGAAAAAGCCCTGCGCTAGCGTGCTAGTGCAGGGACTTTACTAATTTTTTTACTAAACAGTTTTTTGTGTTTTGGTTTTTCTATAAGATGTTTGATTTTGAAGAGACAATTCTTTTTTGATTACTTGTAAGAGTGTCCCTTGATCAGAAGGTTGATACAGAAAAGTATTAATCTTATTTATCTCATTGAGAACTGCTTGGTACACTAATCCTTGACTCGCTTTACCAAGTGAAATTTTTTCTGCCAAAATTGAAATTGGAGCTGATTCTTCCCCTGCACCCACTCGTAACTGTGCTGTAATATAGACATGGTCTATCGATAGATGTTTTAGGTGAGGCGGGCACCGATTGATAGAGTGCTCTCCTTTTTTATACTCCTTGATGAAATCAAAGAGTATTTTTGTTGCAGGAAAATGAACGAGTACCCTTTTTAGGTCAATTTTTCTCTCCATAGCTTCAAGGGTGATATTAAAACTATGAAGCAGAGATACTGCCTCGTGGAGAGATTTTACTATCCGTTCTATTGTTCCCGGGTAGGTTTTTTCTTGCTGCTCTTCCAGATTTTTGAGCATAAAAGAAACTGGTTTTGAAAGTTTGTTTTTTGCTTTACCAATGTTGTGTATGCGAAAGTAAAGCACAATGCTTTTTAATTTTCTCTTGAGATATTTCATAGTACTATTTTTATTCAGAATAATACAGATTTGTTTATTTGTCAAAAAAATGTGCAGTGGTACTAATGGATT
>DATIBQ010000035.1:0-4313 GCA_035457445.1 Minisyncoccota bacterium | reverse complement strand
CTTAACCAGCGCAACAAAAAACCGGCGCCACAGCTGTGCCCTATCAAAGTGGCATGCTCATCTATGCTAAATTGTTCAAAAACCGAGCACCATTTTTCATATACCGGCAAGTACGGCTCCGGCATTTCTGGTGTCTGCGCAAGGAATCCGTTAATCAATAGCTGCTGCTGTATCCATGGAAACCAGTGACTATTTGAAGGAGATTTACCTTCCCGATCAAAATACTCCTCTTTAGAAGGCATCCCATGGACAATAAGTGCTGTTTTCATAGAGTTAGTATTCTAGAAGATGTTATCTGAAAAAGCTATGAGTAATAATTTTTATAAATACTACAGCAGGATTTTATCTCAGTGTGGTAAAAAGTACACAGGGTTATTTGTTTGTACATTTAAAAGAATAACGACACGAAGCACGTATGGAAGGGTACTATGGTACCGACACCCTATCTGCAAAGAAAACAAAATACTGAATATAGCTAAACACCCAACCGCCAGCATGAATCTGGCGGTTGGGTGTTTTACGAGAAAGAAAATATCTGATTGGTAGAATTCCGGAGTAGATAAGAAGGTGCGGGGCACTTGACTCTTTATAAAATAATGATATATTGAACCGTAATATTTTTGTTTAAAGAAACTTTTTAAATAACTAAATAAGGAGGTTGTCATGTTGTCCTGTACATGCGGATGGGAAGGGGTGAATTTAACACCAAACCATGCGCAAAACACTGCTCATTGCCCCAAATGTAATACAGTCTTTGAAGGTATCCCCGCAGAAGATGCTGCACCTGTTTCAGCAGAACAAGAAGAAAAGATTACCAATAGTGCTGGAAATTTTTTAAAAATCGTTAAAGCACTATTTCCGGGGTTTCCGAGCAAATAAAAACAAAAATGAACTGTATCAAAAACCCCGTACGTGTACGGGGTTTTGTTTATCTAATCTCGTTATTTTAGCCTTCACCTTATATACTTTAGCTATTACAAATTAAGTACATAACATATGACAGTAACACTTAACGGTTTAGCTATTCTTGGTTCAATGGTGCTCTCGGTTATTATTGGCTTTGTGTGGTACGGACCACTGTTTGGCAAGCGGTGGATGGCGCTTTCGGGGATTATTATGCCGCCCGACAAAAAACCATGCTTTAAAGATATGCTGAAGCCGATACTTATTTCGCTCATCGGTGCATTCTTTATGGCACTATGTCTCAGCTACTCGATTGCCTACGCTGGCGCGTTCATGGAGCGCTTCGGCACGAGTATGGGCATCCAAGCTGGGTTTTGGAGCTGGCTCGGGTTTGTAGTTCCCATTCAACTAAGCTTCGTTGCCTGGGAAGGTAAACCATGGAAGCTCTTCTGCATCCACGCTGGTTACTGGCTCGTGCTCCTGTGCGGGATGGGAATTATTCTTTCACTCTAATTTGCACCATAAAAAACTCCCATTATCGGGATTTTTTTATGTTTATCCTTCCTGCGCCTCTTGCAATTTCGATATATCAATCTTTTTCATCTGGAGCATTGCCTGCATAGCGCGGTTTGCCTTTTCTTTGTCGGGATTAGTAAGCATCTTTCCCATCCCCCTCGGCACAATCTGCCACGAAACACCATATTTGTCTTTGAGCCAGCCACACTGTTCAGATTCAGGAACAGCAGAAAGTTTTTCCCAGAAGTAGTCAATTTCTTCCTGATTTTCACAGGTTATTAAAAGTGATACTGCTTCATTAAACGTAAATGTATGTTCTCGAGCACTGTCCATTGCCGAGAATCGCTGCCCTGCAAGCGTAAAGTCGGCATACATAATCGTCCCCTCTTTATCGGGTGCATGAGCTGCATCATAGCGGGCAATCATGCCAACTTTTCCATCTTTGAATACCTGCGTATAAAAACTGATCGCCTCTTCTGCTTTGCCGCAGTTACCACCAGTAAACATAAGTGCCGGAGTTATCGTTCGGCTCGGCGCTTCAGGAGTAAAAATTAACTGCCAGGTAAGCCCATACTTATCTTTGAGCCAGCCGTATCGCTCGCTGAATGGGTATGCATCAAGCGGCATCAGCACAGTGCCGCCTTCCGATAACTTCTCCCACAGCTCATCTACCTCTTCCTTGCTCAAACAGTTTGCAGTAAATGATACTGCAGGAGTGAACGTGAAAATTGGACCACCGTTTAGTGCAAGAAGTTTATAACCTACGATTTCAAATTCAACAGTCATCGCTGTCCCCGGTTCCATACCGTGCACCTCTTTGCCTGCTTCAGGGTAGCGCGCTACTGCGCCGATTTTTCCATCTTTAAAAATAGATGTATAAAACTTTGCTGCTTCTTCAGCGTTTGTATCAAACCATAAATGCGGGGTTATTTTTTGCATATAGATATTCTAGCAAAAATCGGCAAAGCATGCCGATTTTTTCTTTTAACTGCAATTACAGTTCATCAACAGCATCCTGTGCCAAATTTTCTGCCTCTTTCGCCAGATCTTGAGCTTCATCATAATTTTCGTCATCAAATTCTTCTTCAGCGTCATCGAGCTTGTCTTTTGCTTCATCAAGCAAATTTTCAGCCTCATTAGTGTTTTTTCCGTCATCATCCGCCTCTTCGATCTCGTTCTCAGCATCCGCTATGGCGTCCCGCGCATCATCAAGAGCATCCTTTGCATCATCTTTTTCACTATTCTCACCAATCGCATCTACCGCATCATCTGCAAGATCCTCAGCCTTTTCTGCTAAATTTTCAGCCTCATCAAAATTTTCGTTATCGAAGGCATCCTTCGCCTTATCAAGTGTATCACTCGCTTTTTCAAGCAGCTGCTCTGCTTCTTCGACATCTTCATCGTTATCATCCGCTCCATTAATCTTATTCTCTGCCGCCTGGATCTTGTCTTCTACTTCTTCGATAAATTCATCTATTTTATCCTCTTCTGTCTCGCCTCCTGCAGCTTCAAAGGCATCTTCAGCATTCTTGAAGGCATCATCCGCTAATTCTACTGCTTTTGGAAAGTTATTCTTAAGGTAGGCATCAACTGCTTCAAGAAAATCTTCTCTTGCGTCTTCAAGGTCACCCTTAGCCTCAGCAGCATGCTCATCACTGCTGTCTATTTCATCTTCAGCCTCAATTATCATAGCGATCGCCTTCTTGAGCGCTTCACGTACCTTTTTATCTTCTGAAGAAGTAGGAGCATTGCCGGCACGGAACGCATCAAGCTCTGCGGTAAGAGATGCTATTTTAGCGTTTAATGCAGCAAACACAGGATTCGTTTCTGGTACTGAAGCAGGAGGAAGCTTTCCGGTATTACCAGCAACAAGTTCGAGGTATTTTTTGCGAGAAACAGGTCCAAAAAATCCCGTCGCCGGAGCAATACCATTGGCAGCCTGCCATTTAGCCACTGCCTTTTTCGTCAGCTCTTTAAATTGTGTGCTTTCATAGCCTGGAGAGCCGACCCCTGTTGTAGTGATAGTAAAACCAGATTCATTCAAATACTTTTGCAAGCAGCGAATATCCTCGCCTTCTACCCCAACCTCAAGGGTGCGGCTAATGCCACACGAAACTACCGCCGATGCTCCGGTAGGAATAAAAAACAAGAACCCGAACACCGCTACACCTATTAAAAAATATATTTTTAGATTCTTCATGTACAGCATTATATACTCGCTTAAAAATGTTAACAATTGTTACCAAATAAATTTATGTTTCTTTTTTCTTTGCTGGGGAACTAGGACTCGAACCTAGATACTCAGGACCAAAACCTGATGTCCTACCATTAGACGATTCCCCAATATTGAAAACAAAAAACAATATACGAACCACATTCTTATAACATAAAAAGCCCTTATGTTAAAGCCTCTGTTCCGGTGATTTCAATGCAGGCAAGTTCGAGCGGCAGTGTAGGAATGGCGGCATAGCTTACGCGCTCAAGTGCGGTGATGAGCGAGATGATGCTCTGCGAAGTAATACTCTTGGTACCCTCAACGGCGCCGCGAGTGATGAGCTCGGTATACTGCTCGCCGTATGAGGCAGCAATTTCTTCGCGAGCGCTCGGCGAGTAGCGGTACATAAGAGTAAGCCGCACTGCTTGGAGCAGCAATTTTATGAGCGTCGCTACATCAACATTATGCTCTTCTGCCCGGCGGAGCGCGGTGTAACAGTGATCAATATTCTGCTCAATGAGTGCCGAGAAAAGTTCGCTTACAATCGTGAGTGGCGGCGCACCAGTGATACGCTCGACGGTTGCACGATCAATTGTCCGTCCCCCTGCCCCCGAGAGCACCTTTTGGAGTATCCCGAGCGTGTCGCGAAATGATCCATCACCTAAGAAGGCAATGAGTG
>DATIBQ010000034.1:0-2438 GCA_035457445.1 Minisyncoccota bacterium | reverse complement strand
CGTTTTGGATCAACAAAAATAAAACGCAAATCATCGGGACCATGTTTGTAGAGCAGGCTTGCAATAATAGCGTGAATCGTAACCGATTTACCCGAGCCAGTTGTACCTGCAATCAGTAAGTGCGGCATTTTTGCAATACTTTTTAGTACCGGCTTGCCTGAAATATTGCGACCAATAGCAGCAACCAGGGGGCGCTCGTTGCTCGCAAATGACGGGTCAGAGAGCAGGCTCGCAAGCCCAACCGTTGCTTTGGTTTTATTTGGAATCTCAATACCCACCAGACTCTTCCCCGGAATCGGAAGCTCCATGCGGATGGGGTGTGCGGCGAGCGCAAGTGCGAGGTCGTTTTGGAGTCCGGCAATGCGCGAGAGTTTTACCCCCTGTGCTGGTTTGAGTGCGTAACGAGTAACAGTGGGACCAGTAGTAACCTCATCCATTTCAACCTCGATGCCAAAGTTTGCAAGTGTTCGGCGGATAATATTCGTGTTTGCCTTCACGTCGCCTACGTTTGCCTTGCCGTGGTCGCGCTCCAAGAGCGAGAGCGGCGGCGGAACATAACGACCAGATTTTCGTTTCTTTTGAATTGGTACAAAGTCGTCAGCAGGCTCTGGTTCAGGAGCAGTGTTTGATGTTGCTGCTGGAGTAGGTTCTGGTTCCTGATACTGTACTGGTTCTTGCTGATCGTTCTCTTCCGGCTGTGCCGATTTTGAAAGCTTGAGCGTACGAATAGCGCGCACGAGCTGCTGCACATGCTCAAGAAATATTCGCGGATTTTGATCAAAGAAAATAACAAACGAGCCGATTAGTGCAAAAAAGAGGATGAGGCCGGCGAAGAGAGTATCAAAGACTGCCACTAACGGCGCGGCGATGCCTTGCCCAATGTAGCCGCCGAGCAGTGTAGAGCCAGAAACAATCGAGAGAAAGGCGAGGCTCGCGAGCAGTCCAACGGAGAGCGTTACCCACTGCCGCACCGTAGTTTCAGGGCGTTTTCCAGCAAGTAAAAATACCCCCAGTGTGCCCAACCCAACAGGAAAGATAATGTACCCCGCACCAAAGAGGAGCCACACGCCATGGAACAAGAACAGTCCGCCTCTGCCAGCGCCGCCTAAAAGCCCCCCTATTGAAACCAGGGCAAGCAAGAGCGAGAGCAAGCCGGCAATAATGCGAATTGCTACTGTTCCTGCTTCAGCTTCTTTTTTCTTTCCTTTTTTTCGCGACTCGCGCCCATCTTCAGCCATTGTGTATCAGCTCAGTATATCACGCGGGTGTGGAAAAAACCCTTATACAATAACGACATTTCTAACACACTAAAAACTTGCTCCCAAAAAATATGTCTCTTATAATAAGACATCTTTTTGGTTGCTTATAAAAAGACATTGTGTCCTATTAAATTATAAATAATTAATGGAAAGAGAAATGAAAAATATGTCTTTAATAAATAAAGACTATAAAAACAAAGATTTTAAAAAGGACGTGTCTTTTTCATTGGACACGATATCTAAAAAAGGACAAAAACTCCTCGCGGCGCTCTATTTGGTAACCAACCACCTGTCCGATACAGATCCGCTAAAACTTAAAATCCGCACCGGTGCGGTGCTGCTTCCGCTGGTACCGCACGATTCTGATTCTACAAATTCGATTATTCGTAGTGAATATGAAACTTTACTCTCCGCAATCAATACTATTACCGCACTTATCCAGGCGGCTGGAATGGCACAGATTGTTTCTGACAAAAATACCCGCATCCTCGAGGCAGAGCTCCACTACTTTTTAAAAGCAATAGAGGAGCGTAGCGGCAATACCTCAAACCTATCAAAGACATCAGAACTAAGCACTGACTTTTTCAATGTCGCAATAGAACCTGTCATAAAAGACATACCAAAGATATCAAAAGGACATATTGAGAAGTCTTTTGTCCTTAATAGAAAAGATAACTCGTATAATGAAAATTTAAGTCAAAAGTCCGATAGGGGAGCTGAAATAGTTTCGTTCATTAACTCAAAAACTATTGCCTCCATAAAAGACATTTCTGCCCTCTTTCCAGTGGTGAGTGAAAAGACAATTCAGCGAGAACTAAACCGTCTATTGGCAGAAGGAAAAATTAAAAAACGGGGCAATAAGCGCTGGAGCATGTACTTGGCACTTGGTGTGTAAGTGTACTGTTTTGTTGCGTAATGCTTGCGCGTGCGCTTCGTCTTACTTCTGCGGATGCGTGTGTGCACGTTCATGTATCCACCTTTTATCCACAAGAGATTTTGCAGGTTGACTTGCAAAATAATATAATGTGCAAATCGTAATAGCACTGCTGGCAAAAAAAGCCTGTTTGTGCTATTATGAAATCCGTCCAGCCGTACTTTTACGGCGCATTATTTTAGTAATTACAGCACGTTCAGGCTGGTGCCGCACAAGTACGGCTGGACACGGGACGATCATTGAAA
>DATIBQ010000033.1:0-2875 GCA_035457445.1 Minisyncoccota bacterium | reverse complement strand
TATACGCCGGGCGCAAGCAATTAAAAACAGTGGTCATTGCCGAAGAGATTGGCGGACAATCTGCTGTTTCTGAAACCATTTACAACTGGATTGGTACTAAGGCAATTTCAGGCACTGATCTTGCAAAAAACCTGCGCTCACATATTGAAGAGTACACTGGTGAAAAAGGAACACTCACGCTTCTTATAGGAAAGCGCGCTAACAAGGTTACAAAAATAGATACAGGGTTTTCAATTGAACTTGCCGATGGCACGATGCTTTCTGCAAAAACGGTTCTTGTTTCAACTGGCAGCCGCCACCGTAAACTTGAAGTACCTGGCGCAAAAGAGTTCGACAACAAGGGCATCATGTATTGCGCCACCTGTGATGGTCCACTATTCACCGACATGCCCGTCGCAGTCATTGGCGGCGGCAATGCTGCGCTTGAAGCCGCAGCCCAGCTCACCCAGTATGCAACGAGCGTTACCCTCTTGCACCGAAGTGCTGAGTTTCGAGCAGACCCCATCACTATCGAACAGGTACTGAAAGACCCAAAAGTAACCGCCATCAAAAATATGGAACTCCTTTCAGTTGAAGGCGACCAGTTTGTCGAAAAACTCTCGTATAAAATCAAAGGTGAAGAAACAGTACACACTATTCCTGTTTCAGGAGTGTTTGTTGAGATTGGGCAGCTACCAAATACCGAACTCGTACTTGGGCTTGCCGACTTTGACGAATTCAGTAGAATCAAAGTCGATCCATACAACCAACGCACCAGTGTTTCAGGACTCTGGGCTGCGGGTGATTGTACCGATGTACGGTATCACCAAAATAACATCGCGGTAGGTGATGCCATCAAGGCAATTGAAGACATCTACCTCTGGATCAAGCGCGGGTCGCAGTAAAATTTAAACAAGGGAGGAATGGCTATGAAATATGAACTGCTTCATATTTCATCTGTTTCGAAGCGGAGCGGAGAACAAGCCTCTATCGAGCCTACGAGATTGGCTTGAGGGAGCGGTTGAAGTCCTGTTATATCCAAAGCGGAGGAGTGACTGAGAGGTCGAAGGTGCTCGACTCGAAATCGAGAGTCTGGGAAACTGGACCGAGGGTTCGAATCCCTCCTCCTCCGCTTTGGATAAGAACAAAACGCGGCATGGGGGAAACCTCATCGTGAGTTCAAATCTCACCGTCTCCGCAGACAGTATTTAGTATCGGAAGACCCGAGTGCCTAATACAAAAATAAGAAGCATGACGTGCTTCTTATTTTTGTATTCTTTATCTAATTTAATTTGCGTTTTTCTTCAACTATTTTTTTTACCACCTGCTTCCATCCTGCATTGTGAATGACACGTTTAAAGTCTTTACCATATTTCCCAGACAGTATTTCAACTCTACTTCGTTTACTTAATTCTTCCCAATTATTAAACAAGATATAAATAGCGTTTCCGTACTCAATATTCTCAAAGACAACTAAGTTGTCTTGAATAAGGGCACCGAAATATCGTCTGAATCCGCTACTACCAAATACTAAACTTTTTGGTTTTAAAGTTTGGAAAAAATCGTAACGTTCTGCTGTAACTTTTTTTTCTTCAACTGATGGGGTTTTCCCTTTAAATATACGTTCTAGGGTTTCATCAAGCGTTCCCGGCGGAAGAATTTCCCAAGATAAATGGAGGGTCTTGCCGTATTCGGCTATTTTTATATCAGCTGGTTCTACTCCACAAGCACCGATATTCTCCTGAAGAAGATTTAAGTCCTCAAGTAATTTCTTTTTAAAGTCTTTCTCTCCTTTATCTAGAACCTCTTTGACTTGAAAAGCGATCACGTAAACAGGCAGATTTGGACGTGCGTCTTTACATATCATAGATATTTCTAACTCACGGGGTGGCTGAAATTCTCGGGGATATTTCTGGTAAGGCAAGTACACAGTATGAGTTCCGTTAGATGCATCACCCCAATTAGGTGATTCAATCGCATTGTAATGAGTTTCTTTTGGAAGATCTTTTCGTATAATTTCTTCTCCGTGAATATTTTTTTCTGAATACTTTCCTTGTTTTGCCTTGGGCACAACTGCGGAAGGAACCTTGAGACCATCAGGGGTAAGTTCTATCCCAAGATGTTTCAATTTTTCTGACAATAAGAACTCACTCTTAAATTTAACAGCACATCCTGCAACGATTTCTTTTGAGTTTATCGTCTTTAACTTTTCCAAAATACTTTCTGGAATGTTTCTTATATTTTTCTTCATATTTTATTTTTTGGTTCGGTTGTAAGGAGATTGGTTCGTGGGTTTCAAACTAACACCGAGTTTCGATGCCTTGCCTTCTACTCCACCAACTGGGCGACCGAGCTTAAGACCAATAACACGAGTTGGTGTGTTATTTTTTACTAATATTTTAAGTTGTTTTTCCTCTGCTGGTGTCCAATGTTTTCCAGCGTTACGAATATATTTTTTTGACATGTTTTTAATACAGATCAGAAGGAAGTACTGCAACCACAACACCCTGAACCTGACAATTATCTGTTAATACGATTGGCATATGCATTGAATCAGTAGATTTTGGTCTCAGAATTACCGCATCGTCAGTCTTTTCAAAAAACTTTACTGTCGCTTCATCATTTATGAGAGCAACAACTTTTTCTCCATTTTCCGCTGTGTCTTGCTGACGAACCAAAAGAATATCTTTGTCATTGATGCCAGCTAAATTCATTGAATTACCACTAGCACGGAGCAAAAAATAATTTGATCCTTTTTTGGCAAGAGCTGTTGAAATTGGAATGTACGTTTCAATATTTTCCTCGGCTAGAGTGGGTGCACCACAAGATACGGAACCGACGAGAGGAACATTGATTGTTGAAACTGATGTTGATTGAATCGCAGAAGGTATTATTC
>DATIBQ010000032.1:0-5515 GCA_035457445.1 Minisyncoccota bacterium | reverse complement strand
GGTCCGGGGCGGTAGAGCGCGACCATTGCCATCAAATCCTCCACTTTTTCTGGTTTCAGTTCTTTGAGGTACTGGGTCATCCCAGTACCTGCCATTTGGAATACACCCACGGTTTCGCCTCGAGCAAGAATTTCAAACACTTTTTTATCGTCGAGTGGAATGGTATCGATATCAATAGCAATGCCCCGAATTTTTTTGACACGGTCGATGGTGCCGGAAATAAACTGCAGGTTTCTAATGCCGAGCATGTCGAACTTTGGCAGGTTTACCACGCCGTCGCGCCCGCCCGAAAACATGTCGTACTGGGTAATAATTTTTCCTTCACCCTTCGGGTCAAACTGAATGGGGGTGAACTCGGTGATGTCAGGGGTCGGAGAGATGATCACTCCGGCGGCATGTACCGAAATGTGCCGGACGTTCCCTTCAATCTTTTTTGCCATGTCGATAATTTCTTTGGTGCCGCGGTCAGTGTCGTAGAGCTCTTTTAGTTCGGGAATAATATCGATAGCATGGTCGATGGTCATGGGGAACCCCTGGCTTCCCATCGGAATGAGTTTTGAAATTTTATCACCAACCGCATACGGGAAGCCAAGGGCGCGTGCCACGTCGCGCACCGAGCCGCGGGCTGCCATTGTTCCAAAGGTACATATCTGCGCTACTGCTCCTTCTCCGTATGTTTTACGAACATACCCAATCAAGTCGTCTCGTCGATCATCAGCAATGTCGAGGTCGATATCAGGGATACCGGGGCGGAGGGGGTTTAAAAATCGCTCGAAGGGGAGCTTGTACTTGATAGGGTCAACAGTAGTAATACCGGTGAGGTACGAAACAAGCGAGCCCGCGGCTGAGCCTCGAGTATTGGTGTAAATCCCCATCTCTCGTGCTGCGCGGACTAAATCGGCTTCAACTAAAAAGTATGAAGAGAACCCTTTTTGCTTAATAATATCGAGCTCAAACTCTATGCGTGTGGCAACTTCTTCTGTTTTTTCGTATGCTTTTTCTACGAGCCCCTGTTCAACTGCTTTCCGCAATTCCGTGTCGTAATTTGAATCAGTAGGAATAGGGTAGGTGGGGAATTTCCACGGAGAGAGCTCTATTTCGATATTAACCGATTCAGCAAGTTTGACTGTATTTTCAAATGCTCCGGGGATGTCTTTAAACATTTCTTTTGCTTCATCGGGACTGATGAATGAGTAGTTCCCAGTCTTCATCGATATTTTGCTTTCACCGACAACACTTCCGGTATTGATAGCAACAAGTGTATCTTGCGCTTCAGCATCTTCAGGGTGCAGGTAGTGCGAATCCCAGGTGCCCACAATCGGTAAGTCAAGCTCACGTGCGAGTGCAACAATGTCGGGAATAAGTGGCACATACCACTCAACTTCCTTGTGGTTCATTACTTCGACGTACACATTTTCTCTGCCGAAGGTGGCAATGTAAAACTCGAGCAGCGCTTTTGCTGCCTCATGATTTTTGTTTTTTACATGGGTAATAAATCGGCTTCCGGGGCAACCCGAGAGGCAGATGATGCCTTCACTGTGCTCCTGCAGCAGTGCCTCGTCCATGCGGGGTTTGTAGTAGTAGCCTTCTAAGTTTGCTTTTGAAACAAGCTTCATCAGGTTTTTATAGCCGGCATTGTTTTTTGCAAGTAACGTTAAGTGGTACCGTTTGCCGTCGATGCTCGGCTCTTTATCAAACCGGCTCCGTTCTGCCATGTATGCTTCAACGCCGATAATTGGTTTGATACCCGCTTTTTTGCACTCCTGGTAGAGCTCAATAGCGCCATACATACTGCCGTGGTCAGTGAGCGCCACTGCCGGCATGCCGAACTCTTTTGCTCGTTTTACTAGTTCTGGTATTTTTGAGAGTCCGTCCAAAAGTGAGTAGTGCGAGTGAGTGTGCAGGTGGACGAATGACATGGGGCAAGTATACCAAACCCAACAGGAAGGCTTTTTGTTATGATACACGGGATGAAAAAGTGGATTATTGGCGTGGATGAAGTAGGGCGGGGACCGATTGCCGGACCAGTGATGGTGTGCGCCTGCGCGTTTAACCCAGATACTCGAAGGCGACTCTCGTTTTTGGGGCTCACTGACTCAAAAAAGATGACACTGAAAGCGCGTGAAGCATGGTTTGAAAAGGCGAAAATGTGGGAAGAGAAGGGAATTATTAAGTATGCACTCGCGAAACGCTCGTCTATCGTTATTGACCGCTGCGGGATTTCTCGGGCGATTAAAGAGTGTGTTGGAGAAGTATTGGAAAAACTTTGTATCACACCAACTGATACTCAAGTACTTTTAGACGGATCACTGTATGCACCTGCTGAATATACGAACCAAAAAACGGTTATTAAAGGGGATGCAAAACACAAAGAAATTTCACTCGCCTCAGTAATTGCAAAAGTTACCCGCGACCGTTTGATGGAGCAATTGCATAAAAAATATCCAAGCTACCTATGGTTTAAAAACAAGGGGTATGGGACAAAAGAGCACTTTTTAGCGTTGCAAAAAGATGGAAAAACAACGGTGCACCGAAGTACTTTTTTACTTAAAAAAGGTAACTGCTAGCACGAGCATTCCAAGTGCAATGCGGTACCAACCGAATGTTTTAAGTGCGTATGGTTTTTCTATAAACCGCAAGAAAAATCGCATGGTGAGCAGTGCAACAATGCAAGCAGCGAGTGCGCCGATGCCAGTAAGAAGTATGAGTGAAGGAGTAAAAAATTCTTTCGTATTCCACACGTCAACAACGGTTGCGCCAAAAATAGTAGGGAGGGCGAGGAGAAAACTAAACGCGGTAATTTGTTTACGCGGCAGTCCTAGTAAAACGCCGCCAATCAGAAGCGACCCCGAGCGGGACATACCAGGAATAAACGCAGCAATTTGAAATAGTCCGAGCAAGATTGCCATGTTCCATGAAATAGGTTCTTCAGAAGTTTCTTCTTTTTTACTTGGCAAGAGCAGTAAGAGAATTCCGCCAATAATAAGCGCAAGGCTCATCGTGCGAATGCTGCCAAAAAGAGTGTGAATCTGATTGTTTAATAAAAGCCCAATTAGAGCAGTGGGAATAAACGCGACACAGACTTTAAAAAAAATGCTTTTGTCTTTTTTAAAAGCGCTCCAAAAGTACCACAGCGCAGCAATAATCGCGCCGCTCTGAATAGCGATTACAAATGCATCGGTCGCCGCTGTGTGTGAAATACCAAAGAGTGCTCGGGTAATCAGCAGGTGTGCGGTTGAAGAAACCGGAATAAATTCAGTCAATCCTTCAATGAGCCCTAAAAAAATGGAATGAAAAATTGTTAGTTCCATAGTAGTCGATGCGCGCCAATAATTGCAGCAGTTTCAGCGCGCAGTACCGTTTTACCGAGCGAGTAGTGAGGTAATTGCTTCTCGGAAAATAGCTCAAGCTCTTCAGTGCTCCAGCCGCCTTCAGGACCAATCATGAATGTTATTTCAGAGGCATGTTTTGCCTCATGTACCGGAATGCCGTTCATCTGAAACACTGCAACAGTCTTCTGACGCTCAAGAAAGTCTGCTACCGAGGCTGGTTCAGTCAGCTCTGGCACATACAGCCGCCCCGCCTGTTCAGCCGCTTCAATCATAATTTTTTGCACCCGCTCGCGGTCGATGTTGTTTTTTATAGTTCGGTGCGAGATGAGGGGGGTGATGCTCGCAATGCCCATTTCTACTAATTTTTGTGCAACAAGTTCAAAGTTTTCTTTTTTGAGGATTGCAATGCCTGCGTGTACGGCACGTTCGGATTCGGTTTCTCGTTCCAACTGTCCTTCAACGGAAACCGTGCACGTATTTTTACCAAATTCACGTATGGTTGCGTGCCACTCAATACTGTTTCCGTTGAAGAGTGAAAACATACTGCCTGGTTCCATACGAAGCACGTTTTTACACTGGTGAACAATGCGTGGGTCAGTAATAGTAAGTTCTCCAGAATCAAGTTCAGTAGGGAGGTAAAATCGGTTCATTCGCATAGCGGCAGTATACACGAATATACACAGTATCCGAGGGATTTTTTGAGTGTTATACATGGTACAATTTAGGCTGAGCGATGAACAGAAAGCTGCTACTTCTTTCGGTTATTTTTTCCCTGCTTGCACAGAGCATGACGGGCTTGTTTTCTGTTGTTTATGCAACTGCCGGTGTTCCAAAAATAATTAATTTTCAGGGACGACTTCTAAACTCAAGCGGTGACTTACTCGGCGGTCCGAGTGGTACCAACTACTGCTTCCGATTTTCACTCTACGACAATGCAACGGTTGGCGCTGGTTCAAAACTGTGGCCAGCAGGAACGCCCTCAACGATGACGCTCTCAGTTCGTGAAGGGGTTTTTAATGGCAACATTGGTGATACTGGTGCCGGCGGTGATTCTCTTACCTATAACTTTCAAGATAACGATGCAACCTATGTGCATGTTGAAGTAGCGGCGCAGGTAGCGAGCTCGTGTTCCGGAGTTTCGTTTGAAGATTTGAGCCCGCGGCAGCGCATTGTCTCTTCCGGTTTTGCAATCAACTCTTCAACTGTTGGCGGCTTTACGCCAGCGCAGTCAGCAACCGGTAGTCAGATTCCGGTGCTTACCTCTGATACCTTAATCCTTGGCGGTACCTCTGCGGGGCTTAAGGCAACAAGTACAAATGCGCTCACCTTCCAAAGCGGCGTTACGGGCGACATTCAGTTTTTCTCGAGCTCCAACAAAATTACTTCAGCTGGCGCACTCACTATTGCGGGTAATCTTTCGGCAGCAGGATTAGTAATTAACACTGATACGATTACTGACTTAACCGGAAACGGGTTGGCAGTTTCCTCAGGTGCACTCGTGGTAAATCTCACCACCAGTGGCACCACTGGCTCTGCCTCATCAAACTCAGGGTTAGAAGTTGGTTCAGGCGGGCTTACCCTTTTGAAAGGGTGTGCCGATAACGAAATTTTAAAGTACACCGATGCCGGCGGGTGGGCATGTGCAGCAGATAGTAGCGCCACTGTTTCTGATGGCGATAAAGGAGATGTAGTGGTATCGAGCTCTGGTACTGTATGGAGTATTGATGCTGATGTGATTGACTGGGCTGACATTGCAGATGCAACAACACTCGATGCCGATACTTCAATTGTGTTTGGCGGCTCAACATTTGGGCTTACGTTTACCAACGATGGTTCTGATAACGAAACACACAATTTAACTTCGACTGGTGATTTTGTTATTCAGACCGGTAGTAATCCATTTGCGACGTTTACTGACTCAGGTACTGTTGGTATCGGCACTATTTCTCCCGACCGTCTCTTCCACACCGAACTCTCTGATGCAGGAACAAATGCAATTGCCTATCCTGCTCGATTCACTCATATTACCAGTGGAACAGCAACAACCGGCTTCGGTCTTGGTCAAGAATTTGAAGCTGAGAATGGATCAGGGACAAACAGAATCGTTGGCTCATTCGACTTCCCATTTACCGATGCAACTGATGCAACTGAAGATACGACGTTTAACCTTAATCTCATCAGGG
>DATIBQ010000031.1:0-3928 GCA_035457445.1 Minisyncoccota bacterium | reverse complement strand
CATTTCGTGCTGTGTAGTAGTGGCACCATCAGAAAGAATCAGTTTGATAGTTGTAGGAATATTGTTCGCATCAGTCGCAAGCACTTTAAACTCAAACGGAGTTGAGTTGGCAGTGCCGATACTTGGATCTGCCCCATCACTCTGGAATGGAGCATCTGTGGGAAGCGAGAGTGTAAGCGTATCAACAACTGTTGCTCCGGCAAATATCGCGCTTACCGTAAACTCATTTGAAACTGTGTCAGCAAATGCTATACCAGACGCTGCCTGTACCAGCGGAGGTGGATCTTTTGAAAAAACTCCGATTGAACATTGAAATGTTTTTCCCTTCAGCGCGATGGGAAGCGGGTTGCCGTAGCGAGTGCGGTCGTACTCTGCCGGACATTCGCCCTCAAAACACGGTGCCGCTACTGAAAGTGTCCATTCATCTATGGTATCACTCGGATCATTAAGCTCGCCGTCAGCAACGCGTGAGTTAGAACTCGGATTAAGAGCAAACCCGTGTTCAGTCGACTCTCCACTAGCTGATTCAAATGAAAGATACGGGCACAAGTTCGGCACCGGATCAATGCAGTTGTACCGAGCATCGTACTGGTTGCAGAGTGAATCGCGTTCAATACGGTAGGGCGCTTCACCGCCGCCATAGTAACGAAAGGATGGATCAATTGATACTGTAAACGGTTCGCGATGCTCGGCAAATGGCACTAGCGTTGGCTGCACTGCCGACATGTTCACCAAAAACTTTGTAAAATACGCACTTGAAAAAATCGGGCTAATAAAAAAGAGTGCCGCAGCACTAAGAATTGTTATTACGGTACGTCGCATGGTAAAGAATATACCATCAACAGTTAAAGAAAATATAAAGTCTTAAAAGAGAAAAATATCCTAGTAAAATAATATTTTAATCCCCTGCAATATAGTACACCCACTTGCCTTCGGTGGTAATGCCGATACGGTAATAGGCGTAGGCGCCAAACTGGCGGTAGCCTTCGATTTGCTCGTCGGTGAGGAGTTGCTTCATCTGAACAATATCGGCATCGGTCCACTCTTCGGCGCTCTTTGCAAACACACCGGGCCACACGTAAATATTACCCTGCACCCCATACGGTTGTGCAAGTAATAGCGGGATCATATCAAGCGCACTTTTACCTTCATGTGTGGCAGCATTTTTTAAGAAAGTAACAAAATCAGTTTCGGGATCACCGTAACTGTACCCAAACGGTGTTTCAGCTTCTGCGGCTAGTTGCTCGTAGCTGCCGGAACGGGCAGCGCGGTATATTGCCTGCCGCTTCGCCTCTACCACTACCGGCAAACCTGCCTGTGGTGAAAGGCTTTGCTGCACAGGCTGCGGGACTGGCTCGTTCTCAGTTTTAGGCGTGCGAGAGAAAAACGCATACACTGCCGCTACAACCAACAATAGAATAATTATTTTCTTCATAGGGGCAGTATACAGCAAAACCCATAGGTCTTGCCTATGGGTTTATTATTAAATTGGAACAAATGCTTATCCAATAAATTCTATTTCAGGAATTAATTCTTTTAATTTTCTTTCAATAATACTCCGGTAGTAGTACTTCCATGGATACTGTAAAACAATAGCAAGTGCAGCTGAATCAAACAGTACTTTATTTACCAACAGCTGTACGTTCGTTCTCAGGAGAGAAAATTGCTCTTTAATTTTTAACTGCAACTCCGATGCTTGTTTTTCGTTATCTTTTTTGTTTGGAGGATTACATGCAAGTATAAGTACTGTATTTGAAAAGAGCGCGCTGTGAGCTCCTTCTTTTAACACCAAACACGCTTCTTTGTCATTTTTTTTATCAAATTCCCATTTCAAAACAATTCTGTCCATAGTTATTTATTTTTACAGAACCTACCATGGTACCTAGATTAGTCAATAAAAAAAATCCCGAGGCTCTCCTCGAGATTTTTTACTTCCACCCCTGAGCATCGAGCGCGGCTTGAGCGGCTGCCTGTTCGGCTTCTTGCTTGCTCTTCCCTTTTCCCTCGGCGATTTTTTTGCTGCCAAAAAAGATGCCGATGGTGAAGTACTTGTCGTGGTCGGGTCCGGTCTCAGCCACCACCTTGTACGCTGGGGTTACACCCACATACTCCTGAGCTGCTTCTTGGATTCTGCTCTTTGGATCGCGCCAGAGTTCTTTTGAAATAATATCGGCGAGTTTTGGAATGAGGGTTTTGGTGACAAACGCATTGCACGCGCCGTACCCTTGGTCGAGATACAGTGCACCCACAAATGATTCGTATGTATTTGCCAAAATAGTTTGCCGCGCACGACCGGTATCTTTTTTTTCTCCTTTTGAAAGAAGCAGGTATTCATTCATGTTCAAACTATTTGCAACTTCACCCATGATAACCGCATTTACCAGTGCCGAGCGATATGCGGTAAGCTGCCCTTCGGTGTGTTCAGGATAAGTAGTAAAGAGATAGTCGGTGACGATGAGTTCGATAACGGCATCGCCCAAAAACTCAAGGCGCTCGTTGTGGGTGAGTCCTGATTTTGGATTTTCGTTAATGTACGATCGGTGGGTGAACGCGCGCTGCAAGAACACTTTATTTTTAAACGTAATGCCGAGCGCTGCTTCGAGGAGGGAAAAATCAATCATTGTTTTTTGGAGTAGTTACCAGGTTACAGGTAATAGGACACGTGCCCTATAAACTATAAGCTACAAACTACTATTTTAAGTTAGTAATATATTCAATCGCCTTTGCGATCAGAGGCAATATATCATCGTAGATTGGTAAGTCAACCAGGTCGACCGGGTCGAGCCACGCGGCATTATCGAGCCCCCCCGAACTGTGTAGTACCAAATCTTTAAATTCCGATTCTGCTAAGAAGTAGGTAACAATTTTTAAGAGCTTCCCTTTTTCAGGGTGCGAGGCAACATACTCAATGGCGCCGAGCTTTTCTTTAACGGTAACCTCGATGCCGAGCTTTTCTTTTATTTCACGCACGGCAGTTTGCTCGTCGGTCTCTTCGCCCTCAACGCCACCCTTGGCAATCGTCCAGTAGCCGAACACATCGTGCACCAGCGCCAAGTAGTATTTGCCGTCATGCTTGGCATACACAATACCGCCCGCCTTGCGCTCTTTTGGGAGCTTCTCTGGGTCAATCGGCTCCTCAGGTGCTTTCACCTTCTGTTTTGAAGTCTGCTCTTTGCCTGGCTCGCCGATTTCTTTGTACACTGCACCGAGCACCCCGTTTACGAACCGACCGCTGTTTTCTCCGCCGTAGGTTTTAGCGAGCTCAATCGCCTCGTTAATTGCCACCTTTGGCGGCACCTGGTCGCGGTTACCAAACAATAGTTCAGCAAGCCCCATCCGCAAAATACTGCGGTCAACATTTGCGATTTTATCGAGCGGCCACTCGGGTGCAGCCTTCTGGATGATTTCATCAATGACCGCCTGCTTCTTTTGCACCAAATCAGCCAAGTAGTGAATAAACTCGCTATCGTTGTGCCCTGGAGCAAATTCAATGATATTGCGATCGACAATCTCTGTCAGCTGGTCAGCAGGGCGCCCCATAAAATCCCATGAGAAGAGGGATTGGAGGACTATGGAACGTGAGAGGTGTCTGTTTGCCATTTGATTAAAAGAACTAATTGTTACCGATTATTTTTTAGCTTTCTTCTGCTTTTTTTGCAGTTTTTTGACTGGGTCTTTTACTGATTTACCTTTATACATACCGTCCTTCGTTGCACGGTGGCGGATGTGGGTGGCACCAGTTTTTGAGTCGGTGGTTAGTGCCAAACTCTTTAGTGCGTGGTGCGATCGGCGATTAGCCGTATGCGCCCGGGTGTGTCTCATTCGAACTACCATATGTGGACATCATAACGTATTTTTTGAAAAATGCAAATAGAAATTTTAATACTTTTATATTCAATACGCGAACTATTGACATATAAATATATAT
>DATIBQ010000030.1:0-2771 GCA_035457445.1 Minisyncoccota bacterium | reverse complement strand
AAAGTCTCTCCCAAAAACACCCACATACTGTAGTGGGTGTTTTTGTATTTATTGACAAATTAAATTAATTATGTTAATATGAGAAAAAATGTTTTATGAAAAAAGTTACTGTATTTCTTATTTTTGGAAGTTTACTTCTTGCTTGTAGAACCCAGAAAAGTTCACTGCTTGCTGAAGACGGAAGGCTGATGCTCGGGGGCGTCCCTTTTACTGGAACTCGAGAGCAAATAGCCAAAATTGTATCACCTGATAAACCCTGCCCCTGCGACAGTTTTTCAAAATCAAAAAGTATTGTGGTGCTTGAGCGGTCACTTAAGAGACCTACTCAAACAGACAGTGTAGGCTATGCAATTTTTGTCCAGAACAAACCAGGATACTACTGGAAACAAATTGACTTCATACCTTACCCGGCTAAAATTAGTTCTCTTGAACGAGTTGAGTACAAAAAGATTACACTTGTTTTAGGGCAAGATACCGTTCAATATGTGCTTACCTCAAGGGGGCGATGGAAAAAAACAAGTAAGTAAAATAAAAGCAATGATGGTAGGCACTCGTGATATGCGAGTGCTTTTTTATTTGACTCTCGCAAAAAAGGGCGTAAAGTACAGAAAAACACATTGTTATGAGATACATATTCATACTATTTATTGTGAGCAGCAGCTTTCAAGGCAGTGCTCAGACGGAAGATAAGCTCTATGACATATTTGGGTACCTTACACTGGGAAACCGATCTTTTAAGGAAGAAAAGCGGGGACTGCAAAAAATATTTAAAGATAGTGCAGGAGAAAAATTTGGATGCCTCTGGATACCTTCTCCTCGCAATGTGCTAATTGCTCCAGTCTGGTGCATAGGGGAGAAAGATATGTATGAACGGGAAACTGTTTACGTTCAGCAGGGGCGGCGGTGGTCTAAAGCTGTTGATATACCAAAAGGTCACCGTGTCGAAGAGATTTGGTGGCGTGGTGAATTTTTGATTATCAAATTAAAAAACTGCATCGATTCAACCTCAGAAGCGGTGTTTGAACACTATGGCGGCGGGCGCTGGAAAAGAGTACTTCCCTTAAAAGGAAAACCGATGTCATTCAGACACGGTTTTTTTCTTGTTGCAAGGAGTAGTAACAAACTATAATAAGCGTATCGAAGAGAGTATGGAACTACTAGGAAAACTATTAGGCGGCGTGCCACGGGTAAAAATTATGCGGCTGTTTTTGCTGAACCCTACCCAGGGGTTTGAAGTCTCTGATGTTGCCGACCGCTCCCGTCTGCAACCTGCCGCAGCGCGCCACGTTATTGCGCAGCTTGCCGCGATGAACTTTCTCAAGCGCCGTGCTTTTACCAAAGATGTTATTGATGGCAGAACTGAAAGAGTAAAAAAGAAGCGTGTTACCGGCTGGTTTTTAAATGAAGAGTTTCCCTACCTGCCTGAATTAAAAACACTCTTGGTTGAAGGAGAGTTCTTTAAAAACGATGAACTCGTTAAACGCCTCCGCCCCGCAGGAAAGGTGCAGCTGCTGATTGTTTCAGGGATCTTTATTCAAAATAGCGACAGTCGGCTCGATTTGATGATTGTGGGCGATAATCTACGCCGTTCGTACATCCAAAAGGCGATTGTGGTGCTCGAGAGTGAGCTTGGTCGCGAGCTTGCCTACGCCGTATTTGACACCAATGATTTTAAGTATCGAATTTCAATGTACGATAAGCTCATCCGCGACGTTTTGGACTACCCGCACGAGCGACTGATTGTGGGGAAGGATTTTTCCACACTCCTGCTACCAGCCTAAGCCCAGAGGTGGTAAAATAAGCGTGTACTTTAAAGGCCACACTTTAAGGTAGTAAAGATTTATTAACGTAATGTTGTGTGCACCAGTAGCGAGTTTTTCGCTACAGAAGTTTTTATGCTTATTCAAACGTGGAGTGATGTCTTTGCTACATCCTTACAAGGATTGTGGTACGGATTTATTTCGACCGTGCCTGCGATTATTATCGCAGTCATCATATTTATTATCGGCTGGCTTGTTGGGGTAACGCTTTCAAAAGCAATTACCCAGCTTGTTGATGCGCTCAAGATTGACCGCCTCTTCAAGGGTGCTGGCGCCGATGATATGCTTGCTCGCGCTGGCTGGCGCTTGCATGTTGGCAAGTTCTTGGGCGAAATCGTGAAGTGGTTTGTAATTATTGTATTTCTCACCGCTTCGCTCGAACTTGTTGGCTTGCAGCAGGTAAATTCATTCTTGCGTGACGTGGTCTTAAGTTATCTTCCGCAGGTGTTTATTGCTGCGCTTGTGCTCGTTATCGGCGTGATACTTGCTGGCGCAGTAAAGCGCTTGGTTTCAGGTGGTGCGATGATGGCGAACGTTCGCTCGGCAAATATGCTCGGCTCGATTTCATACTATGCAATCTGGATCTTTACGATCTTGATTGCACTGAATCAGCTGGGTATTGCGCCGCAGTTTATGCAGATTCTCTTTACTGGCATCATCGCGATGATGGCAGTAGCAGGAGGTATTGCATTTGGTTTGGGCGGCAAAGAAGTCGCTGGGCGATTCCTTGGTCGCTTGCACGACGACATGTCGCAGAAATAGGTTTTTCTCTCAAAAACACCCCTCTCCGGCTACCCCGGTGAGGGGTGTTTTGTATTGCAGGAAAAGAATATTCCATACTTGCTTGACAGTCGCTTTCTCCTCGTATAGAATCCTTGGCACCTATATATATGTTTACGAGAACCACAACTACTAATAAACGGCCGTAAGCCACTTGTTTAGTGTTGCGGC
>DATIBQ010000029.1:0-2679 GCA_035457445.1 Minisyncoccota bacterium | reverse complement strand
AACGATGAGTTCAATGATACCGACACCGAATACCCAGAGTGCGGGGCTCACTCCAATTACGTTCGTGAGATTGTATTGTATAACTACTGCTTCAGAAATATGTGGGTTCAGTACTTTTTCATACAGCGCCAAAAAGGTGAGTGCGCCGCCAACGCTGACTCGCAAAAAAAGTGGAATGAGTGGTTTTAAGGTATCGAGTTTTGGCATCCGAATGCCGATCATGTCATCGAGTCCTGGTTTGCCGGAGCCTGCAATAAGGAGTGCGACTGCTGCACCGAGGAACTCAAGATTTCCCATTACGTATGCATTGGTGTGAAGCGCGACACAGAATAAAATGAGGGTGATAAGTGTTGCGGGTAAGAGTGCCGCGCCGAGCAAGAATGCAAACCCAACAAAGAGCTCAAGGGTAACCAGTGCGTTTGAGCCAGTGGCGAGTGGCGAGATAAGCGTGTGGTGTGTTGCTGCGCCGATGAGTGCAATGCCGAGCGAGAGCCGTAAAATCCAGGGAATGTAGAGCTTATACACGACTGAGCGGTCGTGGATGCTGGTAAAGAACTGGCGAGTCACTCGAATGCGCAAGGCGAGCAGGTATACAGCGAGTATAGCCACAATGACGGTGGCGATGAGTATCCATGTGTTGCCATGGATGAGGGGTGAAAAAAAGTATGTTGCATCGGCACCCGCATGTGCGTTGAAGGTACCCTGGTCAATCACATAGCCAACGTGTGCCGAGGCGAGACGCGGAACTAAAAGGAACAAAAACAAAAGCCATACTTTTTTCATAGCACTATCAGTATACAGCTTATGGGTTTCCTGTGGTAGAATCGCCGCATCATATATATGAAGAAAGTGGAGAAAGAGATACAAGAAATTACGGTACGCGGCGCCCGGACCCATAACCTGAAAAATGTTTCAGTAACGATGCCGCGCAATAAAATGGTGGCGATCACTGGCCTCTCTGGCTCGGGCAAAAGCTCGCTTGCGTTCGACACTATTTTTGCCGAAGGGCAGCGCCGCTATGTTGAATCACTCTCATCTTATGCGCGGCAATTTTTAAACCAGATGCCGAAGCCGGACGTTGATGAAATCACGGGGCTTTCTCCTGCAATTTCGATCGATCAAAAATCGCGCTCAAATAATCCCCGCTCAACGGTGGCAACCATAACTGAAATATACGATTATCTGCGCGTGCTCTTTGCCCGAGTAGGAAAGCCATTTTGTCCGGTGTGCGGCACCGAGATAAAAAAACTCTCTAACGAAGAAATACACAACTTTGTTCTGGCGAAGATTAAAGAACGTTCAAAAGAAAAAGAGCGCGAAGTGATGGGGGTAACATGGAACGATATTCCGGTACAGATTTTTGCGCCGGTGGTACGCGGCAGAAAGGGCGAGTACTACCAGCTTCTCTATGACCTGCTCGGCAAAGGGTACACAGCGGTCCGCATTGATGGAACGATGCACAGCCTCCGTGATCGAGTTGAACTCTCAAAAAACAGCAAGCACACTATTGAGGTGCTAGTTGATTCGTACGCTATACACGAATTTAAAGACAATCCGCGTGATGCGGAGCTGCGGCTTGCAGAAGCAATCGAGCGCGCACTCTTAGAAGCTGATGGGCTGGTGCATATTGTGTTTGGAAAAAATCAAGAACGCATCACGCTTCCTCGGTCTTCGGGTCGTTCCACTCAACCAGACACTCGTCAGAGTGATGCGTTTTTTCTTACAGAAAATGAATTTTTGCTCTCAAGTAAATTTGCCTGTCCGAATGATGGCTACTCGTTTCCAGAGGTTGAGCCGCGGCTCTTCTCATTCAACTCGCCCTACGGTGCGTGCCCAACCTGTAACGGCTTAGGCTCAAAATTTTTTATGGGAGAAGAGCCCTGCGAAACGTGTAACGGTAACCGGCTCCGCACTGAAGCATTGCACGTATTTTTAGGTAGTGGTGAAAAAAAGAAGAACGTGGTTGAAGTAACAGCGCTTTCGATTGAAGATGCCTTTGATTTTTTTGGCGGGTTAAAACTTTCGCCAAAAGATAAAGAAATTTCGCGAGCGGTGATAAAAGAAGTTGAAGATCGGCTTACCTTTCTATTAAATGTAGGGCTTGAGTACCTTACTCTTAATCGTACTGCAAACACGCTCTCGGGCGGAGAAGCACAGCGCATTCGGTTGGCAAGCCAGCTCGGCAGCCGGCTGGT
Organism: Minisyncoccota bacterium; assembly: GCA_035457445.1. GTDB lineage: Bacteria > Patescibacteriota > Minisyncoccia > Phycocordibacterales > UBA9973 > DATIBQ01. The sequence goes on along the minus strand of DATIBQ010000029.1, from coordinate 484 downwards.
GGGTGCAATGTATGTACTCGACGAGCCAACCATCGGGTTGCACCAACGCGACAACGAGCGCCTGATAAAAACGCTCGAAGATTTGCGCGACTTAGGGAACACTATAGTAGTGGTCGAGCACGATGAGGATACAATTTATGCCTCCGACTATATAGTAGATATTGGTCCGGGTGCTGGAATCCATGGTGGCACGGTGGTTGCGTCAGGTTGGCTTGAAAAACTACTCGCTGCAAAAAAGAATGATACTGGCTCGCGCACCCTTGCATACCTGCGTAAAGAAGAAGCAATTACTGTTCCAGAAGCACGCCGCACTACTGAAAAGGGTGCCATAAAAATTATTGGTGCAACCATTCACAACTTACAGAATCAAAATATTGAAATCCCACTAGGACGACTTACGGCTATTACCGGCGTTTCGGGCTCTGGTAAAAGCAGCTTTCTCTATGACGTGCTCTATAAAAACTTGCAAGGGCGATTTGAACGC
>DATIBQ010000028.1:0-3443 GCA_035457445.1 Minisyncoccota bacterium | reverse complement strand
ATCAAATGACTGCTTGGTGGTAACGGTGCCGCAGGCGGGGAAGGTAGTAAGTGCTCCATTTATTGTTTCAGGTTTTATTAAACAGCGCTGTGCCTGGATGATTTCAGACGGAAACACTGCTGCTGGGACGGTGCAGCTTGCTAATACAGCAGGAGCAACACTTGGCGTCCCTTCATACGTTCGAGTGCACAGCATCACCAACCCACCGCGTTACCCGCTTTTCTTTACGGCACAAATTAATGCTCCGGTAACACCAGTGAGCGGCGCAGCGATGCTCCTCTTTTCTGACAATGCGCCAGTGCCAAATACAAAGTTGTACCAAGTAACCCTTAAATAATCTCCTTGAAAGGGGTTCGCTCATCTGTTAGGATAAAGTCGTTCTTACGGGCTGTTTGTATGCCCTATGCGGGATTAGTTTATCGGTAAAACATCAGTTTTCCAAACTGAGGTGAAGGGTTCGACTCCCTTATCCCGCACAAACAAAAAACATCGGATTCTTTCCGGTGTTTTTTGTTTGCAGTGTGGAGAGAGTCGAACCAGAAGGGGGTCGGGGAAACTGGGTGTTTCCCCGTGGAGGAAGGCAGCGAGTCTTCGAGCGTTGGAAAACCGCAGGTTTCCAAGAGGTGAGATATCCCTTATCCCGCACAAAAAACCGGACATAACAACATTATGTCCGGTCCTACATACTTTAATTACACACAACTAATCTTTTTCCTATGTCTTCAACGGCAAACACCATTTCTACGTTCGGAAGTATTTTTTTACCAAGCGTTAAAAACTCAACTTCAACACTGTTACCCAATGTTTTTTTAATTCGGGCGATAGTACTTTGTACTAATTCGGTGGCAATGTCTTTAAAAATGACTAAATTTGGTTTTTTCTTTTTGACGAGCTCATCGGTTTCCGGTGCGGTTTTGAGTTCATTAACAAAAGAGACACAAGTGTTTTGTTGCTGTAAGAGCACCTTTTTTGCAATAGCTTCGAAACCAGAAAATTCTCTTTTTTCAAAATTAGTTAGGAAAAGAATTGTGTTTTTGTGCATATTTAATAATTTCTCCCACTATACCACCACTCACCATTATTTCAAGCAACAAAAATACCCCTGAGCGTAGCCGAAGGGGTATTTTTGAAAGAGAAAGTTTATTTAACTGAATCTTTGAGTGCCTTTGCAGGGCGGAAGCGGGCAACGCGTGTTGCAGCAACTTTTACCTGTTCGCCGGTCTTTGGGTTGCGTGCCATGCGAGCAGCGCGAGTCTTTACTGAAAAGATGCCCAGGCCTGCGATCGAAACATCCTCGCCTTTCTTCAAGGTTTTGGTGATTTCTGCAATAATGCCCTCCACTGCTTCTTCAGCCTGCACCTTGGTGCCGCCGAATTTGCTGTGAAGAAATTCCACGAGTGATTGTTTATTCATACTCGAAAGAGGGAGATCCCTCGTATTAGCTAGTAAGTGTACCGTCAGTGCCTAAGCGTTCCCGCTTAAAGCCTACGACCATTATACCGCAAGGGTTTTTTCCGTCCAAATTGACAAAAATTTATACTATATTACTATGGTATCTGAAATCAATGTTCAAAATCACAAAATCCAATCTTTATGACAGAAAATGAAATCCTTTTCGTATTTATCCTATTAGGAGTCTTTAATTTTTTACTTGGTGTGTGTGCAATGTACATATATATCCAAGGGCAAAAGGTAAGAGAACAATTAGAAAAGCAAGATGTTTTTAAGAGGATAATATTTCTGTAATCAAAATCGCCACACCTATAGTGTGGCGATTTCTCTATATGTCATAAGCTTTTTAGAACTCTTCGGTTCCATCAGGTCTATTTCGTATTGCCTTTTCAATCAACTCATCAACTTCTCTGTGGCTTTTTAACTGATTAATTTCATCTCTTTCCTCTTTGGTTAGTGGGCTACCTCGCTCAGTTGCTCGTTCCACAATATCGTTTATGCGTTGCTGTGCTGTAGCATCTTCAGATAAATTTCGATAATCTTCAAAATCAGGTACTGGTTTTTCCATGTTTTCCATATTTCCTTAGTATATCACTTATACCGTGCCATGATCTCGGATTCCACTTCCTCGCGGGGGCGGCCGTATTTAAGGTACGAGAGCTCTTTTACCTTCTCGGTAACTTCGAGGTTACCTTTTGGCGGTGGGGGAATGCGGAGGTTGAAGGGCTTTTCCGGTACACCGTTCACTAAAATTTTTGCATACGCGTTGAAGTTCTCGAGTTTCAGAATGTCGGCCGGGGTAAACACGGGGGCAAGCTGCTTTTCAAAGAGTGCTGCGTTCTCGGGGCTGACGCGGTAGATAATCATCGAGCCCACATTGCCGAACACGGCATTTTTAATATTTTCTTCGAGCTGTTCAACATACTGGTGGGCAACGGTAAGCGCAAGGCGGTACTTACGCGCTTCTGAAAGAATAGTTGCAATGGAATCGGTCGTAACATTCTGGAATTCGTCAATGTAGAGGTAGAAGTCGTTGAGCACCTCTTTGCCGAGCTTGTCGACACGCGAGAGCGCTGCCATGGTGAGCTTGCCCACGAGCACAAGCCCGATGAGGTGCGAGTTAATGTCGCCCAAGCGCCCTTTTGAAAGATTTACCAGCAGGATTTTTTTGTTATCCATGATGTCACGGAAATTGAGCACCGAGTGCTGCTGGGCGATTACCGGACGCATCACATCGTTTGAAATGAAGACATCGAACTTGTTGGTGATGTAGGGAACGAAGTTAGCGAGTGATTGTTCGCCGCTCGTTTTTTCAGCATTCTCCCAAAATTGCTTGATGATCGGATTTTTGCACTTTGAAAGCTTCAGGTCGCGGAACGCTTTGTCGGAAAGTACCCGTCCAATTTCTAGTAAGGTTGAGCCGCTCTCGGGGTCTTCCATCACCAGCCCTGCTGAGTTGCGGAAATACTGCTCGAACGCCGGACCGCCGGCAACTTTCATATCAAAGAGTTTATTAAAAATAGCGAGGAGCTCGTTGATGACAAAAATTTTCTGCTCAGGAAAATTCGCATCGTATTCCAGCATGTTAAGCCCCATCGGGCGGGCAGTGTACGCAGGGTCGAAGTAGATTACGTCGTCCAAGCGCTCGGGTGGAATGTTTGCCAAAATGTCGTTTAGGTCAGAGCCGTGCGGATCGATGAAGCACACACCGTTGCCGTTCTGAATATCCTGGATTGCCATGTTTTTTAAAATAGTTGTTTTACCGGTTCCGGTTTGTCCAATCACGTAGCAGTGGCGCACGCGATCTTCTTTTGCCAAATACACGTCGCGTGTTTCGCCGCGGTAAGTGTTGGTGCCCAGGCGCACGCCGCTTGGCTGCATGCTCATTGGCGCTGCTGCTGTTGTCGCTGAAGACTCTTTGAGTTCTGGTGCAGCAATGAGCCCAACAGGGAAGTGGAACAGTGTTGCAAGCTCGTCGACTGAGAGCAAGA
>DATIBQ010000027.1:0-3202 GCA_035457445.1 Minisyncoccota bacterium | reverse complement strand
ATTGACGGAGAGAATTACTCTATTCTTCGAGAAGAGCAGGTGTTGGCGATTGTGAAGTAGAGTAAAAGAAGTGTATTCGCTTGCTTATAACTCTCGCAGTGCACGCATATTCGCCTCGTGGCAAATTGCTCCGCTCGCCTTACGCCGGCTGCGCGAGACACTGCTCGAATTACAAGCTTCGCTCAAGTATTTATTGATTATTGGAATGTGATTATTGTTTATTATCTGAAGATATGTCTAAAAAAATTGTACAAGGAACAGAAGCACAGGCGCTTTTGAAGCGCGGCATTGATGCAGTAGCGAATGCGGTAAAAATCACGCTTGGACCCCGCGGGCGCAACGTCGTGTTTGATAAAGGCTACGGCGTGCCAACAGTAACCAACGATGGTGTATCAATTGCAAAAGAGATTACGCTTGCAAACAAGTTTGAGAACATGGGTGCTGAAATTGTTAAAGAAGTTGCCTCAAAAACAAACGATGCAGCCGGCGATGGCACGACCACTTCGGTGGTGCTCACCCAGGCAATTATTACTGAAGGACTCAAACGCACCGGCATGGGTGCAAACGGTATTGTCGTGCGCCAGGGGATTGAGGCCGCAGCTGCCGATGTAGTAGCGGCGCTTAAAGTGATGGCAAAGCCGATTAAGAATAAAGAAGAAATAGCTGCAGTTGCTACTATTTCAGCCGAGAGTGAAGAAATTGGCGGAATTATTGCTGAAACAATTGAGAAAGTGGGCAAAGACGGTGTGGTGACGGTTGAAGAATCGCAGGCTTTTGGGGTTGATTCAGAACTCGTAGAAGGAATGGAATTCGACAAGGGCTACATTTCACACTACATGATTACCAATCAAGAACGCATGGAAGCGAGCTACTCGAATGTGCCGGTGTTGGTAACTGATAAAAAGATTTCAGCAGTCAAAGATATTTTGCCGCTGCTGGAAAAGCTTGCACAAACAGGTAAAAAGGAAATTGTGATTATTGCCGATGATGTTGATGGTGAAGCACTTGCCACTTTTTTGGTAAACAAAATTCGCGGTATCTTCAACATTTTGGCAATCAAAGCGCCTGGCTACGGTGATCGAAAAAAAGAGCAGCTTGCCGACATTGCTGTGGTACTGGGAGCAAAAGTAATCAGTGAAGATATTGGGCAGACGCTCGAAAGTGCTGAACTTGCGATGCTCGGGCGTGCTAGTAAGGTAATTGCCACCAAAGACAAAACAACCATTGTTGACGGCAAGGGCAAGAAAGAAGAAATAAAAGCCCGTGTGCAGACCCTTAAAGCGCAGCTTCAGAATACCACCATGAAGTACGATCGCGAGCACTTAGAAAAGCGGATTGCAAAACTTGCATCAGGGGTAGCGGTTATTAAAGTGGGTGCAGCAACTGAAACCGAGATGAAGTATCTGAAGCTAAAAATTGAAGATGCAGTAAATGCAACCAAAGCAGCGATTGAAGAAGGAATTGTGCCGGGCGGCGGCGTAGCGCTTGCAAAAGTGGCACAAAAAATTGAAAAAAAGATGAAGGCGAGTGCACAGTATAAAAAAAGCCACGAATCAAAGCGCGAGAGCGAGTTTGTGATCGGCTACCTCGCACTTGTTTCGGCGCTCACGGCACCGCTGCGCAATATTGCCTTCAACGCAGGGCACGAGGACCCGGCGCTGATTGTAGCGATGGTACAAGAGGCAGCAGGTGAGCATATGGGTTACGATGCTTCGGCAGATTCACTCGAGGGTACGGTGGTAGCGGTAGATTTGATGAAGAAGGGGATTATTGACCCAGTAAAAGTAACCCGCACTGCCCTCCAAAATGCTGCTTCGGCTGCAGGAATCCTTCTGACAACTGATGTAGCAATTGCCGATGAGCCAGAAAAAGAAAAAGCTATTCAAGATGGTGCTCCCGATATGGGCTACTAGCAGAAATTAAAAAAGAAAAAGCCAGACTCTATGAGTCTGGCTTTTTCTTTTAAGTTGTGGTTATAATGTAACCCAACCGATTATAAGCAGTCGAGTTTGGTTTTGGTCAGCCCCGTTTCTACGGGGCTTTTTTACTTGAACAAATTACCAGTAAATAGGGCACCAGTTTCTCCAAAGTTTTGCTGTGAGAGTTTTGCAACAAGCGCAAGGGCAGCTTGTGCAACATCTAGGTGTGGTACTCCCGCTTTGTCGAGCGTTACTGGAACGACTTCGCCATCTATGAAAGTGCCGTCTTTTGCAAACGTAATTTTCAAGATGCCCGAGGTAGCGAGTACCCCTTTGGTAATCAGTTTTTCAGAACCGACAAAATTCCCCAAGCTATAGGCAATTGGTTTTCCGTGGTAAAGCTCAATGCCACGCAGCACGTGCGGACCTGAGCCGAGCACGCCGTCAGCACCCGCATCAATGGCAACTTGTGCAGCGCGGCGTACGAACCCGCGGTTTTCGTTTCCTAAGTATTCATACCCATTTGGCACCAGTAATTTATCTGAACCTTCAGCACCACCGTGGAAGAGTACGAGCACCAGGTCGCTCTTTGCTTTTGCTTCTGAAACTTTTTTTTGTATAAAATCGTAGTCGGTAATTGTTTCTTGTGGCGGTGTACTTGAAATCCCAACGAGCCCAATCGTAAATCCATTTTTTGCAATATAGGTTACTGGTTGGCGGCTCGAGACAAACGGGAGTGCCGCTTTTGCAAGTACTGTTTCGGTTTCTCCTAACCCTTTCTCGCCAAAATCGAGCGAGTGGTTATTAGCAAGCGAAACCGCATCAAAACCGGTTGTTTTTAGGATGGAAGCAAATGTGGGTGTGCCCCTGAATGCGTGGCAGTTACTGCTGCCTGTTCCACATTTTGATCCTGTGCTTGAGGTGGCGAAGGTTCCTTCTAGGTTGCCCAGTGTTATATCGGCATCAGTAAGTGGTGTCGCAACAGTGGTAAGAGCTCCTGCTGCATATGCTTCGCTCTCGGGCGGTACCATATCGCCCACCCAGGCAATGGTGAGTGTTTCAGTTTTTGGTACTGTTTTTGCCACTACACTTTCAAGTACAGCGGCTTTGATAGTAGAAAACTGCCATGGTCCAGTTATCTGGTACATAAACCCTGTTGCCAGAAACAGCAAGCCTAAAAAAATGAGCGGGCGGCGCATACTAGGTTGAGAGGGGTGCAGCCATCTTATAATCAATCAATCGCTTGTGAATGTCGGTGTTTGCCACGGTGATGCGAATTTTGT
>DATIBQ010000026.1:0-4499 GCA_035457445.1 Minisyncoccota bacterium | reverse complement strand
CGGCGCATTAAATTGACTATGGTTGATTTTCCAGATCCTGAGACTCCCACAAAGCCTACTTTTGCTCCTGCTGGAATAGTGAGGTTAATATTCTGAATTGCATGCTCTTGATCTTTTTCATTAGCACTTTCTTCCTCCTCTTCTTTTGCAGATTTGCGGTACGGATACGCAAAACTGACATGCTCAAATTCAATTTTCCCAGCCAAATTTTCTAAGGTTTTTCCTCCAATATTTGGATTTACATCCGGAATAATATCAAGCAGTTCAAAATATTTTTTAATCTCCACGATTTGAAACATAATTTGGCGTTGGGAATTCATGATCTGGTTAATGTTGTCAAAGATTGAGCCGGTCCAAGAATAGAAAGTAACAAACATTCCAACTGAATGATCTCCGATAAAAATAAAATAAATTCCCACAGCTAACGTGGCATACCTTCCGATAATGAGGATAAATTTTTGGCTGTAGTACGACCTGATATATTTGAGCCAAGTAGTAACAGTGAAATCAGTTGCCTTGCTCGCAGAGCGGCTAAAATCTTCAACTGTTTTATCTTCTTGCGCCTCGGCAATAACCAATGTTGCATTTCTAAATAATTCAGATTGTAGTTTCGATTGAGCTTGATTTTTCTTTCGAACTTCATCAATTTTCGGAAAGTAAACATGGTTTCTTCTATTTGAGATCAGTATATGGAGCAACATAAATGCAAATGCTGTTGCCCCCACCCGCCAATCAAATAATATTAAAATCACCAAAATAACTAGAACCTGGAGTCCTGTTTGGAGTATGGTGTAAATAAAGTTATTTACCAAACCATTTAATGAATTTTGCCCCTTATTAACAATTGTTTGACGGACACCAGAATGTTCATTGATGTGCTGTCCAATGGAAAATTGAAACATTCTTTTCAAAGAAATGATAGAGAGAGCTCTATCGATATTGATATCCAATTTTTTAATATCAATATATTCCTTTAAGTACCAAATAACTTGCTGCTGAAGAATGGTGATTAAAAAAGAAACAATCAAAAAAATGAATGTAAGTCGAACATTCCCTTTTATAACAGCATCAACACCTTTACCAAACAGGTATGGAGTAAAAGCAGCAAAAGCCTGGACCACTACAATTAGAAACATAGTAATGGCAAAGTACTTCCAAAATGGTCTAAAAAATTGAATTATTTTTTTAATAAAAGACTTTTGCTTTTTCATCTGTAAAAAGTTAACTAATCCGTTAGCCCCACCGCCTCGTATACATCCGTCAGTTTTCGCATTGCTACTTCATTGGCACACATTGCTCCTTTAAGGAGAATTTCTTGCACCAGTTTTGGATCCTGTTCATACTTCGCTCGGCGTTCGCGCAGTGGTGCAATAAAGGCAATTAAATCTTTGATGAGCAGCTCTTTTGCATCCTTGTAGCCCAAACCCGAGGTGTAGCGCGCTCGTAGCTCGTCTGAAGCATCAAAGAGTTTGTGAATCTGGTACAGTACAATATCATCAGGATTTTTCTCTTCGTCCTTCCCTTTTGAGTCGGTTGGAATACTCATTACTGCTTTAGTAATTTCTTCATCAGTCGCAAATAGCGGGATGGTGTTGTTGTAGCTTTTTGACATTTTTCTGCCGTCAGTTCCTGGCACTACTGCTGTTTCGCTCATAATGTACGCTTCAGGAATTTTAAATACCGGTTTATAAATACGGTTAAATTTTTCAGCTGCATCGCGGGCAATTTCAACATGCTGTTTTTGATCGGCACCTACCGGAACAATATCGGGGCTGTAGAGTAAAATATCTGAAGCCATAAGGAGCGGGTAGTTAAACACCCCAACACTAATTTCTTTATTCTTTGCCTCGGCATCTTTAAATGCGTGTGCCCGCATCAGGTACGGCATCGTCGTTAAAGTATCAAAAATCCAAGCCATGGCTGGATGTGCGAGCACTGCCGATTGCTTGAAAATAATGCATTTTTTAGGATCAATTCCTAAAGCGAGGTAGTCGACTACAATATCAAATATTTGCTGCCGCATCCGTACTTCGTCTTGTACGGTGTTGAGCGCATGGAGATCGGCGATCATGAAGGTGCAGTCGTGTGTCTCTTGCAGTGCAACAAACTGCTTGATTGCCCCAAAGTAGTTGCCGATGTGGAGCCTGCCGCTCGGCTGCACGCCCGATAATACCCGCCTCTTTGTGGATTCCATGGGGACAATTGTATCAGAAATAAAGGCTTTTTTCATGTGCCCGCTGTAGCGCACGTGCATCGCTTGGGTGATAGAATAGACAGATGTCTAAACCTCAAAACTTGGCAACACTGCGGATTCCGCCGCACGACCTTGATGCTGAACAGGCAGTGCTCGGTGCATTGATGCTCCGCCCGAGCGCAATTCATGAAATTGTCGACTTGTTGGCACCCGACATGTTCTACGCGCGCAAGCATGCACTGGTATACCAAACGATTATGGAGCTCTCGATAAAAAACGAGCCTATTGATGTGCTCTCGGTTTCAAACAAACTCAAAGAAAAAAAGCTCCTCAAAGATATCGGCAGCAACACCTATTTAAACGAGTTGATGACAACCGTGCCCTCAACGATAAACGTTCGCCACTATGCCGACATTGTCTACAAAAAATACATTTTGCGTTCGCTTATTGATGCCAGCGAGCATATTTCATCCCTCTCGTACGATGAGGGGAGCGATGATGTTGCTACCATTTTAGATGAAGCAGAAAAAACAATTTTTAAAGTATCAAGTTCAATGAATGTGAAGGGTGCCTTTACCTCTATCAAGCAGTCCCTGATTGAAACATGGGAAACAATTGAGCACTTGCACGAAAATAAAGACGAGCTCCGCGGCGTACCGACCGGCTTCCCTGACCTCGATAACATACTGGCTGGCTTGCAGAAATCTGATCTTATTATTTTGGCAGCACGACCATCAGTTGGTAAAACTACCTTTGCGCTCGATATTGCCCGACACGCAGCACTGACCGGAATTCCGGTAGGTATTTTTTCGCTCGAAATGAGCAATCAGCAACTGGTGCAGCGCATGCTCTCGGCAGAGAGCCGAGTTGATGCCTGGAGTATTCGTACGGGGCACGGCTTAAATAGCGACCACTTCACTGCCCTACAAGAAGCAGCTTCGCGTTTAGGTAAAGCGCCCATTTATATTGACGATCAGGCAGGCAATTCGATTGTAAAAATGCGCGCCGTTGCCCGCCGATTGAAGAGCGAGCACGGGCTTGGGTTAATCGTGGTTGACTACCTACAGCTGATGACCACACAAAAAAATTACGACAACATGGTAAACCAGGTAACCGAAATTTCACGCTCGCTCAAGCAGCTCGCCCGCGAGCTCGATGTGCCCGTACTGGCGCTCTCACAGCTCTCGCGTGCCGTTGAAGCTCGCGGCGGCAAGCCTCGTCTCTCTGATTTGCGCGATTCCGGCTCTATCGAACAAGACGCCGATGTGGTGATGTTCATTCACCGTGAAGACCGCTACAAAGATCAATCCGAGCGCGATAACATTACCGAAATTATGATTGAAAAGCACCGAAACGGCGCCGTTGGTTCTATCCAGCTCTACTTCGACCTCAAAACTACCACCCTTGTTTCTATCGACAAAGCGCACATTCCGGTACCAGCAAAATCGCTCGATGATTTTTAAGCATGGATAGCCGATTACAAAAATTAGCCCAGCTGTTTCTTAAATTCCCCGGCATTGGTGAGCGGCAGGCGCGGCGGTTTGCTTTTTTTATTCTCAACCAGCAGCAGGGGTACATTCAAGAACTGACTGAAACCATCCACACCGCACGGAGCGGTGCAAAACAGTGCCCGCAGTGCTTTCGGCTGCATGAGAGCGCTAGCATACGCTGTGCTATTTGTAGCAGTCCAAACCGCGATCAGTCTCGGCTGTTGATTGTCGAAAAACAGGCAGATATAGAAGCAGTTGAGCAAACTTCGTACAATGGACTCTTCTTTATTTTTGGCGGGCTCATCCCTATTGTTGAAAAAAAGACGATGGCAAAAACGAGAATTACAGAGCTTGAAGCGCGTATTACTACAGACGTTGAAGCGGGAGTATTAAAAGAAGTGATTCTCGCCTTCCCGCTCACTGCCAACGGTGACCATACTGAAATATACCTGCGCGAATTGTTGCAGAAAAAATTCCCTACCCTTTCAGTTACCAGTCTCGGCCGCGGGCTCTCTATGGGCAGCGAACTTGAATACATTGATCCCCGAACCCTTGAAATTTCGATCGCAAAACGAGAATGAAAAAAACCGAGAAATTATTTCTCGGTTTTTTCAAATAAATTTACTTAATCGCGGTAATTTTTACTTTACAATACGGCTGGCGGTGACCATTTTTCTTAAAGTAGCGGCTCTTTGCCTTGTACTTAATAACGGTTACGGTTGGTTTTTTTCCTACCATTTCTACTGTTCCGGTTACTGTTGTACCGGCAATAAACGGCGTGCCGATAGTGGTTGCAGCACCGCTCTCTACCATTA
>DATIBQ010000025.1:0-2606 GCA_035457445.1 Minisyncoccota bacterium | reverse complement strand
CACTGCACCAGGTACCGATAGTAAAATTTCAGAAGATAAAATCAAGGGCTACAAGCACTTTGCGAACAAGCTCTGGAACATTACCCGCTTTGTACTTACTAACTGCTCAGCAACAGAAAGTGCATATACCGATGAAGACCACGTACTCCTCAATGAATGGCAGCAGGTCGCAGAGCGAGTAACTGAAGATATTGAGCAGTACCGCCTCCACCTGGCTACCGAAAAACTCTACCAGTACGTGTGGACTCGTTTTGCGGATGAAATTTTGGAAGAGAGTAAGCTTATTTTTAATGGAACTAACAGCGAGGCTCGTATTTCACGGCAAAAACTATTACTCGAACTCCTCGCCGGCAACATTAAACTCCTTCACCCCTTCATGCCGTTTGTTACCGAGGCACTCTGGGAGCTCTTGCCGCTGCAGAACAAGCGTCCATTTGTTATGATTGAACCATGGCCGGTCCGGTAACCATACAAACAGTGCTCTATGTTGCGCTTACCGGCTTGATTCCCTCTGTAGTGTGGCTCATTTTTTGGCTCCGCCGCGACCGCACCCGCCCAGAACCCTTTGGGCTCCTCCTGATCTGTTTTTTACTCGGTGCGGTTGGTGTAGTACTTGCTATCCCACTCCAAAAATTTGTACAGAGTATTGTTACCGAGAGCCAAACTCAAATAATTTTATGGGCAACAATAGAGGAAGTGCTTAAATTTCTGCCCGTTGCCCTGATTGCACTGCGGAGCAAGTACAACGACGAGGCAATCGACCCTGCAATGTACATGATCGTCTCGGCGCTCGGATTTGCCACGCTTGAAAATATTGCCTACGCATTGCAGCCAGCGCAGGCGCTTCATGCCGATGCCGCATTGTTGAATGGTTCGCTGCGTTTTTTAGGGGCAACTTTGCTGCACGTTGTTTCAAGCGGATTTGTGGGTATTGTCATCGGGCTTGCGCCGCGACTGGGGAAGTTTTTCTTTTCACTCTTCGGGCTCGCTGCTGCAATCTTCTTGCATAGTACCTTTAATTTTTTTATAATGAAAAACGCATCTGCAAGTTTTGTACAGGTGTACGGCTATCTGTGGGTCGCAGCAATTATTACCCTTGTCACCCTTGAAAAACTGCGCCGCATTCCGCCGTATACTTCTGTTCCTGCCCCTACAACACTATGACAATACCACCCCTAAAGAAAAAGAGTTTTTTTGAACGGCTCGCCGGCAATCTCGGATTTGATGATAGCGACGATTTTGAAGATTCAGAATCAGTAAAAATTGAACGGAAAAATAATCCCCTTTCCCACGTTTCGCACACTCCACAAAAAGAAGAACAGCACATAGCACATGTTGAAGCAGCAGCCGAACTTGCTGTTGATGTATACCAAACTGCCAACGACATTGTTATTCAAGCGATTATTGCCGGTACCTCGCCCGAAAACCTTTCCATCAACATTACCCGCGATTCAGTAACCGTAAAAGGAAAGCGTGAAGAAAACCGCACTGTCGTTCGCGAAAACTACATCACTAAAGAGCTCTTTTGGGGCTCGTTCATCCGCACTGTGCAGCTCCCCGCCGAAGTTGAAATAGACGCCGCTGAAGCAATCTGCAAGAATGGTATGTTGCTCATAAAACTCCCTAAGCTTGATAAGTACCGGCAGACGTCTATTAAAGTGAAGACGATATAAAATAACCTGTAATCCAAGCAATAAGAAAAACCTGAAAAAAATCCAGGTTTTTCTTATTGTGCTCGGGACCAGAATTTCACTCTCTTGGAAACCCAGGGTTTTCCAACGCTCGAAGACTCGCTGCCTTCCTCCACGGGGAAACACCCAGTTTCCCCGACCCCCTTCTGGTTCAAGTCTGCAATCCAAGCAATTAGAAATGCCCTGAAAAAATATCAGGGCATTTCTAATTGTGCTCGGGACCAGACTTGAACTGGTGACATCTCCCTCTTCAGGGGAGCGCTCTACCAACTGAGCTACCCGAGCAAGTGAGGAGTAAAATAAAAATATATTTTTATTTTCTCCGAACGCCGCTCGGGCAAGTTTCTTCCCCGAGCAAACGTATTCTAAAATTTATTCCTTATTTTCACCATTTCCGTTCAACTGATTCCACAAATTCTTTACGCTCTTAACTTCTGGAGTTGAGAAATTAAAGGTATCTGAAGCATCACTGTAGAGCTTTTTAATCTGCGTAAGGTACGGGCTCAGGTAATAAAATGACCCAAATGCAATACCTATCACCACAAGCCAGTAAAACAGACGGAACAATCCGGCATTTTTTTGCACCCGGCGAATCCGGACCAAGAGCTGGTGGTTCTTCTCAAGCTTATCTTCAATAACCTTTAACCGCCCCTTCAGCTCCGGATCCATACCTTACATCCTAGCAGAAATCAGGCTTTTTTCAAGAAAAAGAATCTAAAATTCAGACACTAATATTTTGCTAAAAAAGAAAAAGGTCTTGAAGTTCAAGACCTTTTGTACATCATATTTATTTGGTTACTACTTCACTAACTCAGCAGCAATGTTATTTATTCTTTCTATTTCATCGTAACAAATAGAATAGCAAATAAATTTACCACTCCGTTTAGTTTCTACAATTCCCGCTCTTCGTAAAAT
>DATIBQ010000024.1:0-6318 GCA_035457445.1 Minisyncoccota bacterium | reverse complement strand
TATCGATAACACTCTTATTATTAAAAAATTCGACTCAGCAATCTCCACCAAGGAAACTGCTCTCTTAACGGTAGACCAGGCAGAGGAAAGATGCAAGATAGTTATGTACTCTTTTTCTTTGCTGTTGGTTTCCCTTTCTTCGCGTGTTTCTTTGCTGAACCTGCAATATTTTTCCACTGCTTTTTTAGTTCGTCCGCGTACATCCGCACTTGCGCTTCGCTCGCCCGTCCTGATTTTACATAGGCAGCAGCTACGGAGTCGATGATTTTATGGTATACCTGTTCAGTCACCTCAGACACTTTCTCGATTTTCTCGATAACCTCACCCTTCATCCTAATCATCCAGCCCGTAAATTGCTTGCGATGCTTTTTACCGTGAGGACCAAAAAAGTAATATGAGATAGCGCCAACTGCAGCTACCCCCGCCCCAATTGCAGCCACGGTACCCGCAGAAACTCCCTTCTTCTGTGTTGTTTTTTTCATGTGTTTTTTTATTTCTTAGTAATACCGCTCAAGTTTTACGAGAGCGTGCTGTTCTGCGGCGACCAAACAGAAATCGAAAAAGCGCACTCTCCCGCACGTCTTCAATAAGTGCTTCTGTTTCAGCACTCACCGCATTGATATTTTTTTCTATGCGGGCTGCGATTCGATTCATTTTTTGCAGTAGTAAAACACTCTGCACGAGCACCAGTGCACCAATAACTGCCAGAAGAACAAATCCAACAGTGCAGACGAAGAAGAAAATGTCTGCTTTTATAAGCGTATCCATGCCACCTAGTATAGCACCTGCGCTCGCTGTGCACCCTCGAGCAATTTACTTTTCTCGTCAGTATCCTCGAGCAATGCCGGACCGAGCTGCTTTGCGCTCTTCCCAAAAAACCCGTTTTGCTTCAATCAAGCGTGCGAGCGATGCCTGCAGTTTCTGTTCTTCTTCTGGCATATACGGAACTGATAAATCTTTGAACTGTTTTAATTCTCGAGAAAGCACACGGTATGACTCTCGAACATACACTCGAAACATTGCTTCAAGATCAATCTGTCGCTCGCTTTGGCTATCGCGAAGAAAGAGAGTGCGCGGTGCAGTAGTAAAATAAATAAAAGAGGGAGTAATCGTGTACATACTATTACATTCCTCCCGTATAGGGCGCCGGAATACTTTTAAATGCATCGCCCGCAACAATAACGTGATCGATCAAATCAATGCCGAGTAACTTTCCGGCACTAATGAGTTGTGTGGTAATAGCGATGTCAGCTTCACTCGGCTCAACAATGCCCGAGGGATGATTATGCACCAGCACCACTGCCGCAGCCGAATACTCGAGCGCTGGTTTAAACACTTCGCGGGGATGAATAATACTCGCATCGATAGTACCGATTGAGATTGTCTCGTCATGGATAACCTTGTAGTGAGCATTTAAGTAAATGCCCCGTAGGTGCTCTTTAGGAAGGGTGCGCATATCAGCAGCATACTCAAATACATCGCGTGCCGTTCGAATAATAGGAGCGCCGTTCGCATTACGCCGAAAGAAGCGCCGACCAAGTTCAAGCGAGCTAATTACCTGCATCGCCTTGCCGATCGGAATATCTAAATCGGCAGCAAGCTCTTTTGGGTTAGTGTGGAGTGCCATACTTTCCATGCCGTAATCTTTCAAAATTCGATTTGCCATCACAAGCACTTCTTCTTTTTTAGTGCCAACACTGAGCACTACTGCCAACAGTTCGGCAGCTGAGAGTGCGCTCGGACCATACCGCAAGAGTTTTTCGCGCGGCTTTTCATCTTTGGGCAGATCTCGCACCTTCAGCACATACCGGCGCTCGACAGCTGAATCGGCAAGAATAAGTGTGTGATCAATGGTGGTATACATGTTTTGCATAAGTGAAGATATAAAATTACTATAAAGTACGCTATTGTAGCATGGGCTATTGTTTTCGTTTTCGTATTGTTTCAATCAGTCCATACCACTCTTTTTTATACTGAGCAGTAAAAGGTGATGCGGCAACTGCCCGCTCAGCAGCCCGCACATATGCTTGTATTTTTTTCTCCCCGTGTGCAATCGCACCCGAAGTAATAAACAACGCTCGAACAGTAGGTTCATCTTTTTTTGGAAATTGCTTGCCGAAGTATGACCGGAACTGTTTCTTCTGAAGCGCAGTACCACGAGCAAGTATGTATTCAGTAAACAAGGTGTGCTGCCCTTCACGAACATCACTTAAAGCACACTTCCCTGTTACCGATTCATTGCCAAGAATATCGAGTAGGTCATCTTGCACTTGAAACGCCATACCAAACGGAATACCAAAACGTTCTGTGAATACCCCTCTGCGCTTTCCGGCGAGTAAACACCCAAGTGCAACTGGACCAACAGCACTATACCGCGCTGTTTTCAGTTCTGTTTTCTTAGTGATTGCAGCACGCGATGCTGTTTTGCATCCCACGAGCCCAATATCAAGCAGCTGCCCTACCACAACCTCATCGAGTATGGTTGAAAAAAGCTCTATGAGAGCAGAAACATTTCCTTTCGGAACAAATCGAGCAATACACTCGTACATCCATGCACACACAAGATCGGCAACAATAAACGCTTGTCCATTCGCGCTGTGCTCTCGATCGCCTTCAATTTTTATGTAGGGCAGTTTTTTATAAATGAACCGCTGCAGGCACAGTATTCCATGGCGAGTAGTACCCCGATCAACCACATCATCTTGTATGAGCAAATACCCATGCAAGAGCTCGAGCAGGAGAAACAGCTGCACATCAACAGGCGCCGAGTGTGATCTACCGCCATATGAACGGTACGCGAGGTATGCAAGGTACGGGCGCAGCCGCTTGCCGCCGCTGGTAATCAGTGCGGCAGCATGGTGCACTGATTCCAACACAAGCGGATCTGTGGTGAGCAGCCGGTATCGAGCAATGCGCTCGGCAAGAAATGATTTAAGTGCGCGTTCAAATACAATTTTAAATTCCCGCAGTGATAGCGGCACACTGCCCACCATACTGGTAATTGTATTCTTCTGGCATGAATAAAATATGAAGAAATAATAAACGAGTTATGCACTGCATAACAATCGTATTTCTCTGAAAACAATATAGAATAAGGGCAAGGAAGCTATACCTTATTCCCTCGGTTACCACTATGCGGCTACTAATCGTCGAAGATGATGAAGATATCAGGGAACTCCTCAGAGCCAGTTTTGAAACTGAGTGTTTTGTTGTTGACACCGCAAGCGACGGCGACCGTGGCTCGTATCTTGCCCGAACAAACCAGTACAGTGCTATTATTCTAGACAACATTCTCCCCGGAAAGAACGGCTCGCGCATCTGCCAGGAAT
This sequence comes from Minisyncoccota bacterium, assembly GCA_035457445.1. Classification (GTDB taxonomy): domain Bacteria; phylum Patescibacteriota; class Minisyncoccia; order Phycocordibacterales; family UBA9973; genus DATIBQ01. Next base: position 2,989 of record DATIBQ010000024.1, on the reverse strand, counting down.
TACGAATGCTTGGTAAAACAACCCCAATTCTGATACTCTCGGTACAGGACGAGATTCCTCAAAAGGTACACTTGCTCCACAGCGGCGCCGATGACTACGTTACAAAACCGTTTTCGTTCCAAGAACTCTTGGCGCGTGTTCGAGCACTCCTGCGCCGCCCCGCTGCTATCGAGGAGAGTATTTTTACCATTGAAGACTTAGTCATCGACTGCAACCGGCAAAAGGTGATGCGCGGGGCAAAATCCATCTACCTCACCCGCAAAGAGTTTATGCTGCTCGAGTACCTGATGAAAAACAAGAGCAACGTGCTCTCCCGTGGGATGATCATGGAGCAGGTGTGGGGTGCCGACAGTGATCCATTTTCAAACACTATTGAAGCGCACATTCTCAACCTTAGAAAAAAGATAAATACAGGTAAAAAAAGAAAGTTGATTACCACTATTCCTGGCCGAGGGTATAAAATATAGCATGAGGTTTTATCATAAATTTATCTTCCTTTTATGTAAACTTTCTATACTACAGAGCGGTGCAGCGCGTCCGGTCGGAACGCGGTGCCCCCGTTAGTAATTTTTTGTGATACTCAATCAATATGAACAAAACAATGAAAGAGCTCCTCACGAACAAGGCATCGCGCACCAGCGCACCAGCGAGCTTGTTTGCAATGCACGCATCTGCATTCACTCCGTGGGATGGTAAAACAGCGTAGCTAGCCACGCAATAAAAAAATGGATACCCCTTCCCTTGAACGCACCAATACTAGAAAACATATTTTTAAGCGGGGTATCCATTTTTTGTACCGTCTTTTCATTGCACCCCGCTCAGCCGATGAGGATACCCGCCGCCATGAATTTATCTTAAATAGTATTCTCACTGTTTCTATCGTCCTTGGAGCCATACTCTCTGTATTTGCATTTGCCGACCTACTACTACAAGAACACTATCAGGGAATACGTGTGGTACTCATCGTGCTTATTACCTGTTTTTATGTTGGACTTCTTATCCTTTCAAAAAAAGGAAAAGGAATTGCAGCTTCATATATTTTAGTGGCAGTCTATTTTGCGAGCACAGTATACGGTTTGCACCAGTGGGGTGTTGAACTGCCGTTAGCAATTCTTTCGTGTGCACTGATGATATCAATTGCGAGCGTGCTTATCAGTACCGAATTTGGATTTATTGTGGGTAGTATTGTTTCTGTCACGGTGCTCATACTCGGATTTTTGCAAGTGTACGGCATAAGCACTCCGCAAACATACTGGAAATCAGAAAACCTCACCTTCAACGACCCAATTGAGCTGGCGCTGATGTTTTTTATCATCATGGTACTTTCATGGCTCTCGAACCGCGAAACTGAAAAATCGCTCGCCCGCGCCCGCGCTTCCGAGTATGCGCTCACGCTCGAGCGAGACAACCTTGAGCAAACCGTTGAAGAACGAACCCGCGATCTAAAAACTGCCCAGCTTGAAAAAATGTCGCAACTGTACCGCTTCGCCGAGTTTGGCCGCCTCTCCTCAGGGCTTTTCCACGATTTAATAAACCCACTCACGGCAATATCGCTCCAGATTGATACACTTGATCACACCTGTCACTCTACTATCCCCTGCATCCAAGATTCAATCCGGCGGGCAGTACATGCAAGTAAGCGCATGGATCACTACCTGCAGGCAGTGCGCAAACAAATCCACCTAGAAGATACCAAATCATTCTTTTCAGTAAACACCGAAGCAGCAGAAGCAATAACCCTGCTTGAGTATCAGGCACGCGTTAACCAGGTACGGATCAAGTTCCACGCACACAGCAGTATTCGTACCTACGGCAATCCGTTAAAGCTCCACCAGGCGGTCGTAAATTTAGTATCAAACGCAATAGATGCGTGCGCAGCAGACACCCCGCCTGAAAGTAACAAACAACATACCGTGCACATTTCCCTCATCCTCGCGAAAGATAAAAAAGAAGTGCTCCTGTTTGTTTCAGATAACGGCTGCGGTATTCCCGCCGATAGCATCGAGCACATCTTCGACCCCTTCTTTACCACCAAACCACATGAAAAAGGAACCGGGCTCGGACTCTCAACCACCAAGCGTGTCATCGAACACGATTTTGACGGCAGTATCAGTGCTGTAAATAAGAAAACCGGCGGTGCGCTATTTATAGTACGGTTTCCTATCACTAAAGAACCAAAAAACCAGCCTACACATTAATTTTTTATTATCACCATGAATACGCATACTGCACGGGAGAAAGCACTCTCGTATGTGCTCCGCGTACAAGAAAAAGACGGCGGATGGAAAAGTGCTACTGCCGCTGATACAGCGGGTATGCTCCAGCCAGCTGTGCACACCACCACCTTTGCCGCTACACTGATTCTAAATGCTATTGCAGCACTGCCTGATTCACTGCTAAAACAGAGCATTGTGCGGCGGGGAGTTGCGTACCTGCGTACTGAAGCGAGCACTGCCTGGACATACAACTACTGGAAGCGCGGTTCGAGTGATGCAAAAACAACCGTCTATCCCGATGATACCGACGATACCTTCTGCGCCCTTGCTGCACTTTCACAGCTCGCCCCAACAGTGGTAGACGGTACCGTGCTTGCCAAGAGTGTCGCACTGCTTACCGCGCAAGAGGCAGCAGTCGGCGGTCCCTACCGCACCTGGATTATTGATCCAAAACAAAAAAGATGGCACAACATCGACATCGGAGTCAACAGCAACATTGCCTATTTTCTCTCGCTCCACGGTATTGAACTTCCCCGCCTTACTGCATATGTTGAACATGAGATTGAACGAGAAGTATATGCATCAGAGTTCTATCATAACCCGTACCTCGTTATATATTTTATTTCCCGATTTTATACAGGGAAGAATAAGGAAACACTCATTTCTTTTTTATTAAAAAAAAGAACCAAGGGCGGTACCTGGGGAACCGTACTCGATACCGCGCTTGCACTTACCACACTCATTCGGCTCGGATACACCGGCAGCGTAATAAA
>DATIBQ010000023.1:0-5802 GCA_035457445.1 Minisyncoccota bacterium | reverse complement strand
AGAAAAAAATTAATCAAAATAGTTCTTGAGACGCATGATTTTTTCATTCTGGCGGAGCTTTTCGTGCACCTTTGCCTCAATTTGGCGGATGCGCTCGCGGGTGACTCCGAACTCCTTCCCCACTTCTTCAAGGGTATGCTGCACGCCGTCAGTGAGCCCATAGCGCATTTCAAGAATTCGCTTCTCTTTCGGCGAGAGTTCTTCAAGCACTCCGCGGATTTGATCTTGGAGCATCCGGCGTGAAGCTTCTTGATCGGGGCGAAGAATTTTGTCGTCGGCGATAAATTCGCCGAATGTTGATTTGTCTTCATCGTCGCCAATGGGCTGCTCGAGCGAGCGGGTCTCTTGGTTGATCTGCTCGATCACATGGATTTTTTCAACCTCAACACCCATTTCGTTTGCGATTTCTTCGGCGAGCGGATCACGACCCAAATCTTGCGCCAGGCGGCGCATCACCTGTTTGTATTTTGAAATAGTTTCAACCATGTGCACGGGGATGCGAATGGTACGTGATTGGTCGGCAAGGGCACGAGTAATTGATTGGCGAATCCACCAAGTAGCGTAGGTTGAAAACTTGAAGCCTTTGGTCCAGTCGAATTTTTCAACCGCTTTGAAGAGTCCGATGTTTCCCTCTTGAATCAGATCAAGAAGTGTTAAATCAGAGGTGCGGTTTGCATACTTCTTAGCAATTGAAACCACCAAACGAAGGTTTGAGCGGGCAAGTAAATTCTTTGCTTCCATGTCGCCGGCAATAATGCGCCGTGCTAAATCTTTTTCTTGTGCTGCATTGATCAGCGGGTACTGCCCAATATCTTTAAGATACATTTGCACCGAGCTGAAGGTGTGGCTATCCTTGGTATATTTTGAGAGGTCTTCAGTATTATCGATATCGAGCAGATTACCGCCCTCAAGTACATCAACACCGGCAGTGCTAAATTTTTCGTAGAGCTCATCGAGAAATAAAATATTGTTCTCAATATCGGGGAATGTTTTTAAAATTTCGTCATAGGTAATGAAGCCGCGCTTTTTACCTTTGGTAATAAGTTCATCAGCCTTCAGCTGCAATTCTTGCAGCTTCTTTTCAGTATTTGCTTCGCGCCGCGGCGAACTGCCGGGGTGTTTTATGGTAATTGGTTTTGCCTTTACTTTAGGCTTTGCTGGTATCTTCTTTGGAGAAACTTTTTTCTGGGCTTTTGCCGCCACCTTCTTTTTTGGTTGAACCTTTTTTGAGGTTTTGTTGACTACCTTCTTTTTTTGTGGAACCTTGGATTTTTTCTTTTGTGGCATAGAATTTTTTTACAATAGCATAAAAAGGTTATTTTACAAATTAGGGCGCTTTCAACCCTTGTAATCGCACCGAAAGCTGATGCAAGATGCTAAGAAGTGTTGTTACCCGACTCTCATCCCCTGCCCGCTCAGCTGCATGGAGCTCGACAGTGAACTGTGTGCGAAGCCCGTGGAGAAATGAAACGGTCATATGCTGCAGCTGATCATCCAAGAGTGTTTCGAGCGATTCTTTGGTAAGACTTGAATAAAATGCAGCGGCATACATGCGAGCAGCGTGGAGTGTGTCATCAGTAAGTTCAGGGAGTGTGTATCGATTCTCTTCAAATGAAATCGCCTCGGCACGATCACGGTAGAGCGCCGAGTCAATACTCGGTTCAGCAAGCCCTGTCTGCCAGCTCAGTATCCCAAGAAACAGTGCTGGTGTATCAAACTGCTGTTTCTTTTTTGATGGTTCTGTGTGCAGAGCGGTGCTGGCAGTATGGTCTTTAGGGCGAGATGCAAGAAAGTGAGAGAAATCTTCTTGGAGTGCTGCTGACGGCAGTCCGGCAGCACTCGCAACAAGCTCAAGCTGCTGCACCCGCTCAATAGCAAAGGGGATGAGCGCGAGGTACGGAAACACCCGCTCGCGCAGCCCCGCTGCAAACTGGTGCGGCGAGAGCTGTTTTGCCAGTAAATCTTTTGCCTGGAACACCACCACATGCTCGCTCGTACGCAACTGCTCTTTCCACGCAGCACTGCCTTCGGTGCGCAAAAAGTCTGCCGGGTCGCTCCCTGCGGGGAGTGCTGCTACTTTTGGATTCATCCCCAGCCGGAGCGCCACCTGTGCGGCGCGGTCCATTGCCTTCTTCCCTGCTTCATCACCATCGTAGGCAAGCATAAGGTTGTTGGTGAGTCGAGCGAGTGTTTGCAGACTGCTCGCGCCGTCGAGCGATTCTTCACCCAGTGCAGTGCCCGAGGTGGCAACCGTGTTAGTAAATCCAAACTGGTGCGAGAGAATGAGATCAAACTGCCCCTCAACCAAAATTGCAAACCCGCGACGCTTGATGTCAAACTTTGCTTTATCAAACCCAAACAACAATTTTGATTTTTGGAAGAGCGGCGTTTCAGGGCTGTTTAAATACTTTGCACCGCCCTCAACATCAGGAAACATTCGCCCTGAAAATCCAACAATTCTGCCGCTTGAGTCCCCAATCGGAAACATGATCCGCGCCCGAAAACGGTCGTAGAGTCCGTGGTCACCCGGCTTCAAAAGCCCCGCTTGCTCTGCAACAGCTTGTTTTATGCCGCTGTACCGGCGAGCAAGCGTGTCCCACGAATCTGGTGCATAGCCAATCCGAAATTTTTTAATGGTTTCTTCAGTAACACCGCGCTCTGCCAAGTATGCTTTTGCAAGCGAATTACTCGCAAGCTGTACCTCAAATATAGAAGCAGCATCTTCCAATACCTCATAAAGCGCGGTAGTACTGTCGTGTTTGAAACTGTCGCGAGTAATTTTAATACCTGCTCGATCAGCGAGCATCTGCAGTGCTCCATTAAAATCCACCCCCTCGAATGCTTCGACAAAAGTAAAGATGTCGCCCTTGGCGCCGCACCCAAAACAGTAGTAGAGTCCGCGGTCGGGACTTATGCTAAACGAAGCAGTCCGTTCGTTATGGAACGGACACTTCGCCTTAAACTGCGAGCCTGCAGGAATAAGGGTGACATATGAAGAAAGAACATCGGTGATTGAGAGCCTGTTTTTAATCTGTTCAACAATAGAATTCATGATGTGGCAGTGATAGCTAGTATAGTAGCACTACTCACCGAGACTTTATTCTTGTTCAGGTTCTTTGGCAAAGGTGTTTACATCAAGTGCTTTTCGTTCGCGGAAACCGGTACCTGCCGGAATGAGCCGACCAACGGTAACGTTTTCTTTCAAACCGCGAAGTGTATCAACACCGCCCTTGACTGCATTCTGAATAAGAATGCGGTTGGTGTTTTGGAACGATGCCGCCGAGAGCCAGCTCTTTGCGTGGAGCGCTGCTTGGGTAATACCTAAGATAACCGTGTCTGCTTTTGCTTCGCGGAAGTCTTCAGTTGCATTGCGCATCCGAGCATTCTCTTCCATCAAGTCAGTGGTTTCAACCACGTCTCCTGGTGAGAATGAAGTATCACCAGTGTCTTTAATTTTGCGCCGTGAGAACATTTGGCGAATGATAATTTCCAAGTGTTTGCGTGCGATCGATGCGCCCTGCAATTCATACACCTTACTGATTTCACGAACAATGTAGTCTTCAGCGGCATCTTTGCCACCATATTCATACACTTCATGAATATCAGCAGAACCATCAGTGAGCAGTTCACCTTTTTTAATATCTTGCCCCACTTTCACGATCGGCATGCGGTGCGGTGGAGTCGTATATTCGATTGAATCTTTTTTCGATTCATTTTTGTCCGAGAGTACTACGATTGTTTTCTCACTTCCCTCTTCTCTAATTTCAGATACCGTACCACCCACCTTTGCAACCACTGCTGCGTTTTTAATAGAGCGACATTCAAAAATTTCTTCAACGCGAGGCAACCCTGCGGTAATGTCGACACCAGCCACACCGCCGGCGTGGAAGGTACGAAGGGTGAGCTGGGTACCCGGTTCACCAATTGCCTGTGCAGCAACGATACCCACCGATTCACCTCTATCGACAAGGTGCCCACGACCAAGATCAATACCATAACACTGACGACAGATACCATATACTGTTCGGCAAACGAGCGGTGTTCGAACAAACACCTCTTCAATTCCCTCTTTTTCAATCAAAGTTGCATCGTCTTTTGAAACCAAATGTCCGCGTTTAAAGAGTGTGGTGCCAGCAGCAGTTTTTACATCTGCCGAAAGTACACGCCCGCGAATTGATTTTGAGAGCGGAATTTCAAGTCCTGAAATGTACTCTTTCGTGATTCGCTTTCCTGCTTTTACCCCACAATCATCTTCAGTAATCACGACATCCTGTGCAACATCCACCAAACGACGGGTAAGATATCCAGCGCGAGCGGTGTTGAGTGCGGTGTCAGCAAGACCTTTTCGGGATCCGTGCGTGGTAATAAAGTATTCAATTGGCGAAAGTCCTTCTTTGTAAGATGGGATAATCGGAAAGTCGATCGTGCGACCAGTGGTATTTTGAATCAACCCCTTCATACCCGCCATCTGGGTAACGTTTCCCATCGAGCCGCGAGCACCTGAGGTGATCATGTCGTACACTGATCCGTGCTTTTCAATCGTGTTTGGCAGAATCTTTTCGATCTCGCTCTTGCAGCGTTCCCACACGGCAATCACTTTACTGAAGCGTTCTTCTTCAGAGAGGAGTCCTTCTTCAAACTGTGAACGCACTTCTTCTTCGAGTGCACGGTGTTTTTCAACGATTTCATACTTCTCCTTTGGCACAATAACATTATCAATACCCCAGGTAGTACCCGATTTAGTAGCGTACTTATAGCCGAAGTCTTTGATTTTATCCAAGATTGGTGCCGTACCATCAATACCGTAGCGAGCAATAATTTGATCAACGAGCGCTACCATTTTTTTCGAAGTAATGTCTTCATTCAAGTACGGGAAGTCAGCAGGAAGCACCGAGTTAAAGAAGAGTCGCCCCACTGTTGTCTCAAACGGCTTGCCGCCAAACTGCTCGTACTTGCCCTTGTTGGTACCGAGTACATGTATCTTTGCGCGGAATGACACCATGTCAAAGTCGTACGCCGTAATCGCTTCATTTGGACTCGCAAAATATTTTCCCTCGCCGTTTGCACCTTCCATAACTGACGTCATCCAGTAACAACCGAGCACGATGTCCAACATTTTTGAAGAAACAATTGGATCGCCGTTCTGCGGCTTGAGAAGGTTTTTATCAGCGGCAATCAGGGTACGCGCTTCAGCCTGCGCAGTATCAGAGAGCGGCACATAGACTGCCATCTGGTCACCGTCGAAGTCGGCGTTAAATGCCGGACACACGAGCGGGTGCACCTGAATTGCATTACCTTCAATCAAGATTGGCATAAATGCCTGAATACCAAGCCGGTGCAGTGTTGGTGCACGGTTTAAGAGCACGTACTTCCCTTTAATAACTTCTTCAAGAATTGCCCACACTTCTGGGATACCATCTTCAATCAGCTTGTTCGCCCCGCGAATGTTGTACGCGAGTTCGCGCGAGATTACTTTTGAGATAACAAACGGTCGGAAGAGTTCGAGTGCCATATGTTTTGGCAATCCGCACTGGTTCAAGCGCAGCTGTGGACCAACCACAATCACTGAACGTCCCGAATAGTCAACGCGCTTACCGAGCAGGTTCTGACGGAACAACCCTTGCTTGCTCTTGAGGTTATCTGAGAGCGACTTGAGCGCGCGGCGCTGTGCCTGGCTCATTGCCGGAGAATCTTGGCTCGCAATCGAGTTGTCAATCAAGGCATCAACTGCTTCTTGTAGAATACGCTTTTCGTTTCGCAGAATCACATCAGGTGCGCCAATTTCTTTGAGCTTCTTTAAGC
>DATIBQ010000022.1:0-9720 GCA_035457445.1 Minisyncoccota bacterium | reverse complement strand
TATCAGGAGATCACTTTGTTGTATGTATCAATAAAAATCTTCGTATGGTCGAGCAGCGGTATACGATAGCTCACGAAGTTGCCCATATCCTCCATTCTTTCTGGTTCAATTACAGCTATGGAAGACCAGGAGAACGACCATTTATTCCAGGACACAATCGATACTTATCGCTTGAAGAGGAATTGTGTGATTATATGGCGATACGTCTTCTTGCTCCGGAAAAACAAGTAACCAGGTGGATACAAAAATATTACACGTTACCGTGTCAGCTCTCATTGTTTGATGAAGTACAAAGAGGTGAAGGCATAGCTTTGTTCTCGCTTGCAAAACATTTTTGTGTTCCGGTTAAAGAAATGGGGTTATGGATTAAGCAAATAGCTACCACTAGAACAATTGGTGTCAGTAGTCGAGAAGATACTGCGCCTTTCCCCTCGGTCAGGGAATGTATTGGGAAGATAGCACTAACTACATAAAGTTGGTGCTTTTTCATTTCGCTACCCCGAACCTTAGAGGATGTTCGGAATTATTTGTTTGTATCTGCAGTAGTTTCTACTCATCAGATGGTAGTCAATTATATTTGACATGTATAGTTTTTTATATTATAGTAATAAAAAAACTTATTATATGGAAATATTTAAACAGAAAAATCTTTTTGCGTATTTATATTCCAAATTAACGGCGGTACCTACACAAAGAAAAAAGGAAAAAATATTACTTCACCTACTCTCAGAGTATTTCCGACTCTCAGAGATCTGTGCCTCAAAAGCCAAGACAGATTTTGTTACCGAGTTTACATTGCCGATAAAATTGCGAAACGAAGTTTTAGTAGAATCGGTTAAGCTTCTTTTACTTGCAATGAGTAAAAAGGATTACCTTAATTTGGAAGGCATGGAAAAAATTCTTGAAGATCCAGAACATGTGGAGATAACAGAAGACGGTATACGCTATAAAACTGATACAGCGAGATTAGTACTCGATTTTGAACTGATAGAAATGAATAGCATTATGGATGGTCATGAACGTTATGTCTTGGAGCAGAAAATAATGTATTATGATCTAATACAAATTTGTAGTTCAAATGCTATAACAGGCATTGAGTTGTTTATCGGTAAGTATTGTAATAATTATTTTGTTGAATCTTTGTTAGAGTGGGTAATTGAAAAAATGAAAAAGAGGATAGGAGAAAATAATTTTTCTGTTTCGTATTAATCTTTAAAAGAGCACCAATGGTTGTGGTGCTCTTTTTTTTGCTCCCCCGGTAGGATTCGAACCTACGACCAATCGCTTAACAGGCGACTGCGCTACCGCTGCGCCACAGGGGAATCTAGTTGATGCGTGAAAAACGCAGAGCGATTATAGCACTTTTATTTGCTTCCTTCTACCACCCAAATCCGAGGGTAACGTAGCCTCTGTCCCAGCCGCGATTATTGTAATTATCGTACGGCTGGTAGCCGAATCCGTAGTTACTGCCATACGAGTACCGGTTTGGCAGTATGTAATTTTGGTTATAGTAGTACGGCTCATTCCATCCGCCGGTGTAAATAGGCTGCTGCGGGGGCAGGTACATGGGGCGGTACTGCGATGTTACGTACGGGTCTTGCCAGGCATAGCTCAAGCAGCAGGGCTGGGTATTGTAACCGTAGTCATGGACGTACCCGTACCCATAATTTTGGTTTTGGTAGTACTGTGCCGCTACTGGGGTAGCAGAAAGTATAAATATACCAATAAACACTGTTACTGTTGCTAGTATTTTGCTCATACGCGTATACTAATATGCTTAAGTGTAGCGAGCAAGATATTGACATATGGTACGAAAATGATGAAAAAACTATTATCTAGTATAATTAAACGGTAATGGAAGTACGGATTCGGGTTACTACTAATGCTCGCGGAACGGCATGTACGGAACTTTCGCCCGGAGTGTTTTCTGTTTCAGTTTCAGAAAAACCAATTGACGGAAAAGCAAATGACGCAGTGTGTCGGGTGCTGGCTGCTTATTTTGAAACAGTGCCGAGCGCGGTGCGAATTATCCGCGGGCACCGCAGCCCGAACAAAATTGCCCGCATTCTCTTGTGATACACTAAAATTGTTACTAGGAGTTTATAAGCGTAAACGAGGAGACCATATATGCATATAACATTCAAATCAACCAACATTGAGCTTACCCCCACTCTCCGTGACTATACTGAAAAGAAGCTTCAGGTACTTGAGAAATTCTCTAAAGGTAATGGACAGGCTGCCGTTGAGCTTGAAAAAACAACGAATCACCATAAGCAGGGCGATATTTTTCGGGCTGAAGCAAATGTAACACTTGGCACTGGTGCGCAGTACCGGGCAGTGTCTGAAAAAGAGGATTTATACGAGGCGATCGATGACATGAAAGATGAGCTCGTACGTGAGCTGACCGCCGGGAAAGGGAAGGAACGAGCACTCTGGAAGCGTGGTGCCCTGGCAGTAAAAGGAATGATGCGCGGCAGCTACGAAGTAATAAAAGGGTTCCGGTTTCGAAAACGGAAATAGTTACAGCGCTGAAAATGGCATTGGTTTGCCGTTTTCAGGGATAACGGTTTCGATGATGAACTGCTCGTTTTCCCAACGGGCGGTTTTTATTTTGACTCTGGTGCGGGTGCCGTTCCGGTTGGTATAAAAATAGAGCCCAGGCCATGGATGGTATGCTCGAAATTTTCGATCAAGAATAACGGGGTCATCAGAGAGAGATACTTCACCATCTTCTTTAGAGATTTTTTTAGTGAACGTTGCCTGCGAATGATCTTGCGGGGTTGGTGTCTTATTTCCCGCTATCCAGCTCGGAATAATCTCAGAGAGTATTTGACCGCCCCTCGTCCATAAAATCCTATTCAGTTCGTCTCGGGTGCTCTGTTTTGAAACTGAAACTTTTTCTTGTGCCACAATCGGACCATGATCCATTTTTTCATCCATTTGTATAATGGTTACACCTACCTCTTCTTCGCCGGCAAGAATCTGACTTTCGACAGGGGAAGTGCCGCGATATTTTGGGAGCAACGATGGGTGAACATTTAACGGGGGCACTTTTCCTATGTCCAAAACAGCAGAAGGAAGTATTTTTCCGTATGCTGCAACAACAAGGAGATCGATATTTCTTTTTTTTAGTTCTGCAATAAAATGCTCATTAAGTACTTCTGGCTGAAGGACAGGAATGTTTTGCTCGAGGGCAAATTTTTTTACTGGTGACTGAACGATCTCAAGACCGCGACCGGCTGGTTTGTCTGGGGTTGTGACTATAAGGTTTGGCACGTAGCCATTAGAGACAAGTTCGTGAAGTACGAAGGTGGAAAAAACGGGCGTGCCAAAAAAAGCAAAACGCGGATTAGACGGTGTGGGGTTCATGATGTGGAGGGATATCCTCGATTTCTTTTGCAGAGTCAATAAAAAGTATGCCGTCGAGGTGGTCGGTTTCGTGCTGGAATACCTGCGCCAACAGACCACGGGCGCTCATTTGGAATTGGTTACCCTGCATATTATAAGCTCGCACTGTTGCGGTTGTTGCACGCTTTACCAAGCCGTACTTCCAGCGCACCGAAAGACAGCCCTCGTGCACAAACTTTTTTTGTTTTCCGAGCCGGATAAGCTCGGGGTTGATGAATACCATATCGGCAGGTGCATCTTTGAGCACTTTTTTTGACACTACAAACAACCGCATCGAAACACCAATTTGCGGTGCGGCAATAGCAACACCGTCTTCTTCGTTGGCGAGCGCTTCTTGCATTGCGGCAACAATACCCTGTATTTTTTTTGTGGTGATTTCAGATACTGGTACTGCCGCAGCTGCCTGCCGCAGTACCGGATCCGGATCCTGAATAATATCCTTCATAGACTACTTTAAATTTTTGAAGTACTCGAGCAGTTTGTCGAGTTTGACGGTATCTTGCGAGTGGGTTTCCATATGGCGAACAATCACTGAGTTTTCAACTGCTTCCTTCTGCCCAAAAATAATCACGTAGGGAACACCTGATTTTTCAGCAACGCCCAGCTGTGCCGAGAGACTGTCTTTTGAGAGCGACTGCATAATCGGGATGTGTGCTTTTCGCAGAATTTCAATCACGTTCAAACTCTTGAGTTTTGCCTCAAAACCAACTTGAATAAAGTACACCTTTGGCTTCTTCATAATCCGTGGTGCGACCGCTTTGTACCACGGTGCTTCTACAACGCGATCAATACCGATTGAGCCGCCCATGCCGGGGACATCCTTCCGGCTTCCAAGTTGTCGTCCTAAATAATCATAGCGCCCACCACCAGCGATTGAGAGCGGTGTGCCGCCTTCACCGCCATCGAGCTCGACAATCTCAAACACGGTGTGGGTGTAGTACGAGAGCCCGCGGACGAGTGTTTTATCAATTGTGTAGGGGATATTCATTTCATCCAAGCATTCAAGTACTTCTTTAAAATGTTTTTTTGCGTTGCCCGTCAAAAAGCTAACTGCATCAGGAGCTTCTTTATTCAGTTCAATGGTAACCGGCTCTTTAGAATCAAGAATGCGCAGGGGATTTGTTTTTAATCGTTCTCGGTCAAGTGCGGGGAGGGCAGCGAGGTGTTTTTTGTAGTAGTTGACGAGCTCGCGGAGGTACGTCGGGCGGCACTCTTTGTCGCCGATGGAATTAATGTTGACGACAAAATTCTTTGCGCCCACTTCTTCAAGAATTGTAACGATTGTTTTTATTACCAGTGCATCAACAATACTTTTTTCGCTGCCAATGCAGTCAACATCAAATTGGTAGAGCTGCCGGTAGCGCCCGCGCTGCGGTTTATCGTGCCGGAATACCGGACCCGAGTGGTAGAAGAGTACTGGCTGCGGCTGGTTTTGCATGCCGTGCTCGATGTATGCGCGCATGAGTGCGGCAGTTTGTTCAGGGCGCAAGGCAAAGTGGTCGCCACCTTTGGTTTTTAAAGTATACATTTCTTTATCGACGATGTCGGTACCAATACCAACAGCAGTAGTAAATACTTCTTCGTACTCAATAATCGGTGTTTCAATCGGCTTGAAGCCAAAGTACACCGCTACCTCTTGTGCTTTTTCAAAAAAGCCCTGGAATTTATAGTAATCATCGCCAATAATGTCGCGCATTCCTTTGGGGGTTGTCAGGGTTTCATTCTTTTTTTCTTTTTTCTTTTCCATACTTAGTTTTCAAACGAAACGTCGCCTGGTTTGTAGCTGATGCGGCCAAACGGCAAGAGGCGCAGGAGTGCTCGGCCGCGGAGGTTTTCTTTCGGCAGCGTTCCCCACGCACGAGAGTCAAAACTGCCGGTGCGGTTATCGCCCATCACGAAGTACGCATCTTCGGGGACTTTTGCTTCAAACGTACCTGTAGTCATATCTTTTAAAAATGATTCATCGAGGGTAAAGCCTTCTGGGTGTTCGGCGTTTACAATAGTTACCTTTCCGTTCTTGCTGATAACAGTTTCGCCAGGCAAACCGATAATACGCTTGATAAAGAATTTTTCAGGAGTTGGCGGTGCTTTAAACACCACTACATCGCCGCGTTCCGGTTCTCCTAGGCGGTATGAAATTTCATCAACAATCAAGTATTCGCCATTTTTAAAGGTGGGGTACATCGATTGTCCGTTTACAATAAAGGGGCGAGCGATGTAGGTTTGGATGATGACGGCGAGCACAAACGCGCTGGCAAAATAAAGAGCTCCTTCAAGAAAAGACTTTAGTTTTGAGGGGCGATTAGGAGCTGGATCCATAGGTTTGGTACGCGCATTGTAATACAAAGCCCCCTGTGGGGCAATAATCAATAACCAAGTCCTAATAATCAAGCAATTTCCAATATACCAATAATCTAAAGTCCAAAACTTTTTAGCCATTGTTTGGCTGTTGGTTATTGAAATTTGATTATTTGTGTATAATTTTTGCATGTATATATTTATCGGTCTCGGGAATCCGGGCAAAGAGTACGAGCGAACGCGGCACAATACGGGGAAGATGGCGGTAGAAGCGCTTGCAGGAGGGTGGGGTGTATCCTTTGAGCAGAACAAAGTGTTCAATGCGCAGGTGGTAAAGCACGATGGGGCACTCTTGGCGATCCCTAATACCTACATGAACGATTCTGGCTCGGTAGTAAAAGTATTGAAGCGTGAGTATGCCGATGCAGAGTTGGTGGTGCTCTACGATGACATTGATATTCCGCTTGGTACCGTGAAGTGCTCGTTTAACCGTGGTGCCGGGGGGCACAATGGGGTACAGTCGATTATTGATTCACTCGGCACGAACGAATTTTTCCGCATTCGCATTGGCGTGCGACCCATTGATGAGCGACTGCTGCCGCAAATCGCTCCACCAACCGGCTTCCAAGATTTTTTACTCTCAAATTTCACCCCGCTTGAAGATGAAGGGCTGAAAGAGGGAATTACTAAAGCGGCTGCAATTGCCAAGTTTTTGCTCACGCATAGTAGGGAAGAGACGATGAATATCTACAACTAAATAAAAAACACTTTTATTTAGAAAGTGTTTTTTATTATTTATGCTTCCTTTTCTTCTTCCGGTGGGAGTTTGTCGCCAAACACCAAGGTCATGCGGTGCTCTTTTGGTTCAAAGAGAGTAACAGTGAATGGGTAGGTTTTTCCAAGTAACAGCTCTTTGCGGAGTGCTTCTTCGCTGCCGAAGGTTGAGTTGTGTACCAAGCCAGCAACCCCTTCTTTAATAGAGATGAGCGCACCGTGCTTGTTGTATTTAATCACAATCCCTTTTACTACTTCGCCCTTCTTGATTTTGCCCTCAAATTCCTTCCATGGGTTTTCTTTTAATGCCTTGATAGAGAGTGAGATTTTGCCATCTTTAATGTCGATGATCTTCGCGCGTACTTTATCCTTCAGTTTGAACATGGTGCGCGGGTCTTCAACCAGGCCCCAGTCGATTTCTGAGATGTGCACCAGGCCTTCAAGCCCGTCTTCGATTTTCAGGAAGATACCGAAATCAACAATACCGGTTACCTCGCAGTCGAGCTCGTCGCCCACGGTGTACTTACTGATTACTTCCTGGCGCTCCTCAGGGTTTGATTCCTTTTCAGAGAAAATAAGCTTTCCTTCTTTTGGATTTGCAGAAATAATCGTTACCGCAAGCTTTTTGCCGATAATTTTCTTAAGCTCACGAAGGATTTTTTCTTTGTCAGAGTCTTCAACACGCGGGTAGTGCTCGGGCTTGAGCTGGGATGCAGGCAAGAACCCTTGCACGCCCTGCCACTCAACAATAAGCCCGCCCTTGTTTGCTTCTTTTACCGGGAGCTCAAAAATTTCTTTTGTTTTGATTGCCTTTTCAGCATCGCTCCAAATGAGCGCCTGCTTTGCTTCTTTGAGAGAGAGCTCAACGTAGCCGTCGTCGTTTTCGACTTCAACCACTTTTGCCTTGATTACGTCTCCCGCGTTTATCTTCTTAATCAGGTCGCGAGCATTGATAAATTCACGTCCGTAAATAATACCGGTACCGAATGGTTTAAGATCAACATACACTGCTGCTTTGCCCACCAAAATAACCGGACCTTCAACGAGGTCTTCAAGTTTTGGTCGCATCGGATCGTTCTGAGTATCAGCTTCCGGTGCAGCTGTTATAACTTCTTCTTGTTCTTCTGTTACTTTTTTTGCCATAATCCTCCTTCGCCAGCTTCGGCGGGACAAAGAAAATTGCCGCCAAAGGCGGCTTATTCCGCCTTTCGAGCGGAGCCACCTTTTAGATTTCGCACTTGCTCAGTCAAAACAGGGAAGTGCGAGGTTATTCCAAAAGGGAATTTATTAATGCAAACGAATTTGCCTTAAAAAACTATCACTATATTGACCAAATAGCAAGTGCAGCAATGTTCTTTTTTAATCTTTTAAAAAACTTATGTTTGTGCTAAAATAGCCTTATGGTAATAACCTATTTTGGCAAGGAGTGCTTTAAAATAACACTCGGAGACCTAACGATTGCCCTCAATCCGGTGAGTAAATCATCAAAAGCGCTCGCTAAGACGCCTCGGTTTGGCGCCGATATTGTGCTCTCTACTACCAATCACCCTGATTATAATGGCGTAGAACAAATGTCTTTCGGCGAGCGGGAGCCGTTTGTGATTGATGGTCCGGGCGATTACGAGATAAAAGGGCTCTTTTTTAAAGGGGCGCTTTCAAAGATAGTTATTGGTGGTAAAGAATATGTAAACACCGTGTACGGTTTTGAGCTCGATGGAATTAAAATTGCCTTTCTCGGCGCACTTGCTGACGAGAGCACCCTTACTGCTGAAGCAAAACAGATTGCCTCGAGTGCTGACCTTATTTTTGTTCCGGCTGGCGGCGGTGAGGTATTTGATCCGGCAGCAGCATATAAGCTTGCCGTATCCTTTGATCCAAATATTATTGTGCCCATGGATGCTGACACCGAGCATCTGAAGCGGTTTTTGAAAGAGGGTGGGCAGGAGAAAAATGAAACACTCGACAAGCTCACCTTGAAGCGCCGTGATTTGGACGGCAAAGAGGCGTACATTGCAGTGCTCGAGCCGCAGAGTTAGCCATGCGAAAGGTGATTGAAGCAATTAAAGCAAAACCGGCAGCAGAGCGGAAGCGGATTGCGCTCACGGTAACGTTTACTATCGCGCTCGTACTCGTTATCATCTTCTTTTTTTACCTCCAGTGGCAGTTTTCAAAAGCTCCTGCCGAGCCGGGAACAGCCTGGGACGGCTTCAGGCGCCTACAAACCTCTGTTTCTGAAACACTCAAAAAATAACCTTATTTGTATGCTAAAATCCCTTTATGTCTAAAGACGTCCCTGAAGAAAAGCCGATTGCCTCGCAGGTTATCCCGGTCAATATTGTTAAAGAAATGCGTGATTCCTACCTGGATTACGCGATGAGTGTGATTACCGCGCGCGCCCTGCCGGATGTTCGTGATGGTTTGAAGCCAGTGCACCGCCGCATTCTGTACTCGATGTACGAGAATGGTCTCACGGCGAGTGCGAAGTTTCGCAAGAGTGCGTTTATTGTCGGTGATGTGCTCGGTAAGTACCACCCGCACGGCGACACGAGTGTCTACGATGCGATGGTAAATATGGCACAGGAATTTAGCTTGCGCTATCCGTTGGTGAAAGGGCAGGGAAACTTTGGTTCGATGGACGGCGACAATGCTGCGGCAATGCGCTACACCGAGGCAAAAATGAGCAAAATTGCTGGCGAGCTCTTGCGCGATATCGATAAAGATACGGTGGACTTTCGCCCAAACTACGATGCAACCCGCAAAGAGCCGGTGGTGATGCCGACCGTGCTTCCAAACTTGCTGTTAAACGGCACGCTTGGTATTGCAGTAGGTATGGCAAGCAACATTGCTCCGCACAATTTAAATGAAATCGTTGAAGCCTGCCTGTATGTTATTGAGCATGACGATGCGACGAGCGAAGATTTAGCCGAAATTGTGCAAGGTCCCGATTTTCCGACCGGCGGGCTCGTGTTTGGCAGCAGCGATATTTTGCATGCGCTTTCAACGGGGCGAGGCGGAGTAACCTGCCGCGGCGAGGCGGAAATTGTCGAAACAAAGAGCGGTGTGTATCAGATTATTATTACCTCGCTGCCGTATCGGGTGGTGCGCTCGAGTTTTGTTGAATCGATTGCAAATTTGGTACAAGAGAAAAAACTTGAAGGCATTAAGGGGCTCGACGACCTTTCGGCGGTTGATACTCGGGTGGTGGTAACACTTAAGAGTGGGGTGAATCCACAGAAGGTG
>DATIBQ010000021.1:0-2464 GCA_035457445.1 Minisyncoccota bacterium | reverse complement strand
CCGACACAGACGAGAGCGCCATTGCCAACCCTGCAAACCCCGGGCTGAGCAGCCAGCCAAAGAGCGGGTAGAAAACTCCAGCTGCAAGCGGAATACCAACAATGTTATAGATAAACGCCCAGAAAAGGTTTTGCTTAATGCCGCGCATCGTCATCTTTGAAAGTTTGATCGCCTTCACCAGTTTTGAAATATCACCACCAAGAAGAGTAATACCCGCAGATGCAATTGCTACATCAGTGCCGGTACTCATCGCAATACCCACATTGGCTTGCGCCAGCGCCGGTGCATCGTTTACCCCATCACCCGCCATTGCCACCACCCTGCCCTGCGACTGGAGTTCTTTTATTTTCACTAATTTATCCTGCGGCAATACGTGGGCAATAACTGCATCAATTCCCACCAGGGATGCTATGTACCGTGCAGTGCTTTCATCATCACCGGTGAGCATCACCACTTGTATACCAAGAGTGTGGAGGTCAGCAATCGCCTGCTTTGATTCTGCTTTTACCTCGTCGGCAACCATCACAAAACCGAGGATATTTTCTTTGGTCGCGAGTATGACTGGTGTTTTTCCCTGAGCGGTAAATTCGTTAAGTTTCGTGGTATCAAAAGAAATTTGGAGATCGTTTGCAAGTTTTGTATTCCCCACAAAATAGATAGTGCCATTGATTTCTCCTCTGATTCCTCTGCCTTCTAAGTTCTCAAACTGTGAGACTTCTGATAGAGAGATATTTTTTTCTTGTGCGTAGCTTACAATTGCCTGAGCAATGGGATGCTCTGATTTTTTCTCAAGCGAAGCGAGAATAGACACCAACGCATCATTGGCTAGAGGCGAAAGATTTTGAATATCAACCAGAGCCGGCTTGCCTTTGGTAATAGTACCTGTCTTGTCTACCACCACCGTATCTACCTTATGTAATGTTTCGAGTGTTGCTGCATCTTTTATCAGTATTCCCTCTTTCGCGCCCTTTCCAACCCCAACAATAATCGCAGTTGGCGTTGCAAGTCCGAGCGCACAGGGGCATGCAATAACCAGTACCCCCACAAACGAGACGAGCCCATACGAGAGCGCCTGCGAAAACCCGAGCGAACCAGTACCCAAGAAGAGCCACGCTCCCAGAGTAAGGAACGCAATACCAAGCGTAATCGGTACAAAAATACTTGAAATTTTGTCGGCAAGTGCTTGAATTGGAGCCTTGCTCCCCTGCGCCTCTTCAACCATCTTTATAATCTGGGCGAGCAGCGTTTCTGAGCCAACCTTGGTAGCTTTAAAAGTAAACGATCCGTTTGTATTTATAGTACCCGAGACAACACTGTCTCCAACATGTTTCTGTACGGGCATCGGTTCTCCAGTGACCAAAGATTCATCAACAAACGATGCACCTTTGGTTATGACACCATCAACCGGAATTTTTGCCCCGGGTTTTATGATAATGCTATCTCCGTGTTTTACTTCATTTACCGAAATCTCCACCTCTTTTCCATCACGAATAACTAACGCTGTTTTAGCTTGAAGCGTGAGCAGTTTTTCAATAGCATCACCTGTTTTTATTTTTGAGCGCGCTTCAAGATACTTGCCAAGTGCAATAAATGTAATAACCACAATAGTAACGTCGTAGTAAGTATACGCAACGTTTATGAATGGTCGGAGTACCTCTTCAAACGCGGTAACAATAAAACTGTATACAAACGCAACAGATGTTCCAATACCAATGAGCGTATCCATATTTGCTTTTCCGTAGCGAAGAAACCGATAGAACCCGAGCAGGTATGGCTTACCCACCACAAATAGGGTGTAGGTTGCAAAGAGAGGAAGGAGGTGATGAAAAAACTCGGCTGTGGTGTGGTTCATTACAGAAACTACGTTGTATCGCACCAATATATCCCAGCCCATAAGAACAATACTAAAAAGCGCGAGCGGGATTACTGACATGATTTTTGATTTCATGTCGGCTACCTCGGCGAGTTTTTCTTGCTTTGATTGATTGAGCCCGAGGTGCGCTGCATGTTCGCTTGCCGACATACCCATAGCTTCAGCTGATGCGGGAATAGCGAGGCTATAGCCGAGCTTTTCTATTTTTTGCGAAAGCCGATGCGGATTTGTTTTAGAGGTATCAAAGGTAAGCTTTGCTGTTTCAGTTCCGTAATTTACTTCAGCAGCGTGCACGCCCGCTGCTTTCTTGAACGTTTTTTCAATAATGCCCGCACACGAGGCGCAGTGCATTCCTTTTATAGTGTACGTTTTTGTGTCCATATAATTATTTTCGCTTCAAGCGGTATACCTTAATAATTTCTTTGGTTGCTTTCGCAGACTCGCCTGTTTTGATTTGAGCAACCACGCAGTGGCTTAAGTGATGCTCGAGCAGTACATCTTCAATATTCGATAACCCCTGCTTTACTGCTGAAGTCTGCGTAATGACATCAATACAGTATGCACCCTTCGTAACCATCTCTTGCAACCCGC
>DATIBQ010000020.1:0-5708 GCA_035457445.1 Minisyncoccota bacterium | reverse complement strand
GGTAGGTAGTATTAGTAGCTCAATCAATTGTAAATTAGTTTCATGAAAAATAAATTCTTTACTCTGTTTCTTACCCTGAGTTCTTTTGCGCTTGCCGCTCCGGCATTTGCACAGAATACTGGTCAGATCGATTTTTGGGTTGCAAAAGTATTTGAGTACGCACGCATGGGTGTTACCTTCTTGATGATCGTTGCAACACTCTACTTTATTTGGACAGTCATCGGATTCATCACCACTGCTGATGCAGCAAAGCGTGCCGATAAACGTAAGCAGATGGTTGCAGGTATTATTGGTCTCTTTGTTATTGTTTCAGTCTGGGGAATTATCTACTTCGTTGGTAATACACTTGGCGTTCAGCGTGGTTCCGGCAGTAACCTTGGTCTTCCTTGTCCTCCAGGAACTCGAGCAATCGGACCAGCCGGAAGTTGTATCTAAACACCCATGTTTGAAACTACCCTCTATGCCGCAGAGGGGATACAGGAACTTGTCTTTAAACTCAACAAGTTTATCCTCAACCCGCTCATTATCTTGGCATTTTCTCTTGCCCTAGCGTACTTTTTGTGGGGGCTCGTTGCCTTTATAAAAAATGCTGCCAATGCTGAAGCACGAAAAACCGGGCAGCAGCACATGCTCTGGGGTATTGTCGGTATGGTCATTATGGTAAGTGCGCTTGGGATTATTAACCTCCTCGTAAACGTCTTTGGCATCAAAGGAGTTGATGTCGAACAGCAAACAATAAAAACCCAAGCTATCCCGCCCGTTAAAATTAAAGGATTCAATACGAATCCGTAATTAAACAAAAGAAAAAAGCGATCCCTTCCTTATGAAAGGGGTCGCTTTTGTTTTTGATGAATTTTTTAATCACTAGCGGAGCTGGTAACTAAAACCTGAGCTTTTTTATCGCCCAAGTTTTTAATGTACCAGACTACACCTGCTTCTTGTGTTTGTACGGTATTCTTTTGAACTTCTACATTTTCTGCATCGGTCACACTACCATTCTTGTTTACAGTAAATGAAACAGTGCTGGAAAAATTTCTAACCCGAAGTTTTTCAGTCGTAGAATAGTAAGCATCTGCATAAAATGGAAGTGTGATTGCTTTTTCCGCTCCTGGTTCAAGTTCAAATGGTTCGCCGAGCTTCATGCCATACGAGCGATCTTTTGATCCAATTCCTTTTTGGTTGTTGTGAGCCGACTGCTCTGTTTCCTCCGATGAATAACTTTCAGCAAACGTTGAGGTTGCTGCCCACCAAATAAGTTTTATCCCCAAAAGAATTCCAATTATTACAACAACAGTGGTAATAGTTTGGAAAACTGATTTTGGTAGCTTCTTAAGATGGCTATGGAATTTCCAGAGAAGTACCAAAAATACAATAAAGACAATTAGTACATTCCCCCATTCAGGAAAACCATTCCATTTTGAGGTAAGTTTATTCAGTAATGTATAGCCAAACGAACCAAGTACTAATAAAACAGCTATAGGAATGATAACCAAGAGCGATGGTGCGATTTTTTTAAACATACTATCCTCCTTGTTTTTGGTTTATTACATTAGTTGCAATAATTTGCGAAACAATCTTCTCAGAGAGATTATCAAGGTCGCTAGTAACACCTTTTTTTCCTAACCCATCACCGAGAACAATTACCCCTTTTGTCTTTCCAAGGTTTTCTGCTACTGCTACTTCGGTAGCGTCTTTAATTGGAGCAATTTTTTTCTTGTACCTCTGTAGTCTGGTGAGAATTTTTCCGGCGTTTTTTACTTCAATTTTTTTAGTCTCTGCCAAAAGATTCACTGCTGCAGTATTTTGTTGTTGCAATAAGGAAATCTTAATAATGTTCTCCGCCTTGCCCTCGATGTCAATTTTTCCAGCATTTGCTGCTGCTGTTAACCGGATAGCATTTGCTTCACCTTCAGCTAATATGGCTTTTGCAGCTGCAAGACCTTCAGCTTCAATTTTCTTGGTTTGAGCTTCAGTCCGTCTGCGTTCCTGTTCTAGTTTTTCCCGCTCTATAGCTTCTTGTGCTTCAATTACATCTAGGGAGGTAGGTTCAAGGTAGAACCGCATGATTTTAATATCAGTAACAACTACGCAGATCCGATTCTCGTAAATTCCATAATTGAGTGTCTGTAAGAAGTTTTCACCAGTAACTAGCCCGGCAACTTTTGCTTCTTCTTGTACGACATCGAACGAAACTCCATTAATGCTGGTACGGTAGATTTTTTCTGATGCCCAATTTCGGAACAAGTCCTGTGCGGCGACAATCGGATCTTCTTTAAAGTTAATAAGATCACTTACTGCGGATTCGAAACCGTATATCGCAAATTCTATTCGCGCTTTCGCAACACCTTTAATTGCATCTTGCGAAATAAATGGCATAGTGAATTCGTCACGCTCAAATACAAACAGAGAATTTTTCTTACTTTCTCTATAATCAATGAGCACTTCAGTCTCTGGTGTTAATTCTTCACCTTCTTCAAGAATCGGTTTCCATTCAATAAAAGCATCTTTTCCTACACTGTCTTTGAATGGTCTAAATTTCTTGTAGTGATAGTTAAATTCTTTAACTCCAAGAGGCCAGAACAAGATATACGAAGCCAATTTTTGCCACCACTGAAGCTTTAAAGATAGTGGAATTATTGTTCCGCTCGGATCTTTAATTTCCCAGGTGCGATCATTAACTCCTGGTCCAACAGTTATAATAATCATGTTGAATAGGGTAATAGCAGAGAGTTGTCCACTGACAGGCTTGTAAATTTTAAAGGTTGCTGCCCACCAAATAAGGAGAGCAACAATACTAAGAATAATAAGTATGCCCATAGTATTAAATTGTTAAGGATTTACAAAATTAAATTTTCTGAATTTCATTATACATAAAAATAAGATTTTGTCAAACGAGCCGAGTACAGAAAAACTAATCAAAGGGTTTTTCTGTACTCCCAGTAGGAGTTTCTCCTTCGACTAAATTTGTTGTAGTAAATTCGAATTTAAATAAATCTTTTATTCCGAAAGGCAAACCCAGAACTTGATTTTAAATACAATTCAAAATCAAGTGCTTTCTTTTTCGATAGAAATGAAGCGTACCAAACAAGTTGGAGCGGCAGCTGTGATCGAGTGGTGATTACTTTTCCATACCGATGATCTTGCACTCGCCTTTTAAGGTTATCAGTAAAACCTGTGTAATATTCTCCATTTTTTAATTTGAGGATATAGACAAAATACATAATTGCCCCACGCCGCTTGGGCTTTGCGGGGCCACTTCGCTAATGTTATTTAACTATAGTAACAAAATTAAAATTATTTGTTTGGTGCTGTGCACCGCGAAGCTCCCTCAGGAGCGAAGTGGTGCCCCCAGTAGGATTCGAACCTACGACCGTCTCCTTAAGAGGGAGCTGCTCTACCAACTGAGCTATAGGGGCATATTATTCTAAAACTATAAAACAATGTGCTGGGGAGAGGACTTGAACCTCCATACCTCGCGGTGCCTGCTCCTAAGGCAGGTGCGTCTACCAATTTCGCCACCCCAGCAGGCAGCTTACTGTATAGCATATTTTGTTTGATTTTAAAATATGAGAATGGTTCAGGAGCAGGACGCTTCGCTATCTCACCCATGTTAGTGTGCTTCTTGCAGGACCGTCTTCGGCTTATCTCCCGCGACTAACTCGCCTGCAGGTGAGTTGTCTGGGCACCGCCTCATAGTTTCGCGTGCTCGCTCGACATATTCCGGCGTTCGATTTCTGCACGTAAGCAAAGCAGTTTGCTTGCTCTTCAGCACAAAAACTTTAGCAAGTTTTTGTGCTTCCGGCAGGAATCGAACCTGCACCACTCCCTTCGGAGGGGAGTATTGTATCCATTCAACTACGGAAGCTTCTGTGCCCAGAGTGGGAATCGAACCCACACGCCGTATAAGGGCCGAGGATTTTAAGTCCTCTGCGTCTACCAATTCCGCCATCCGGGCAAACTGTTTTTCCCTTCAGGGAAGGGAATGAGACCTGGGCGAGAATCGAACTCGCGTATAGTTCTTTTGCAGAGAACCGCCTTACCACTTGGCCACCAGGTCTTTTTTATTCTTCTTTTAAAAGCACGTCAATAGTGTGCCGGGCTTTTTCGCCCGAGTCAATGGTAACATCAAGAAAGGGGATTGGGTGAATGTTTAATTGCTCTTTTACAAACTCGCGCAATTCAGCTCGCTTTCGTTTCGCAAACGAGAGTGCTCCGGCTTCTGCGCTTTCGGGCAGTACGGTTACGTAAATCATGGCGCTGCGACCACGATCGGCAACTACGACGCGGGTTACAGTAATAAGAGCGGTGCGATTTGATTCACGTCCAAAAAAGAGCGCAGCCAGTTCTTTAATCCGTAGTTCGATTTTTTCGTTTCGTTCCATACGTGCTACCGGGTTGCCATCACAAATGCCTCAAGTACGTCTCCCGGTGCAATATCGGTTTTTGTTTCAATTAACACACCGCAGTCGCTGCCTTCTTTTACTTCTCGGGTTTTTTGCTTGCCTGCCTCAAGCCCTATAATAGTGCCGGTTGCCAGTTCAAAATCGCGCCGCTTGATGGTAACCCGCGCCTGCTCGGCAAGCGCGCCTGCTTCAACTCGGCAGCCGATCACCTGGCGCTCTTTTGTTTTTGAAAATACTTTCAACACTTTTGCGGTGCCAATAATGTCGCGTATTTCTTTGCGGGGGCGGCGGCGCTCAGCTTCTTCAGCAAACCATTCGGTGAGTTTATAAATAATATTAAATGATTGTACGGTGATGCCTGTCTGCTCGCTCATTTCGCGTACTTTGCTGTCAATTGCAACATTAAACGCTAAAATAATTGCATCTTTGTCGGCAGTGGCGTGCTTCATATCTGATTCAGTAACGGCGCCGATACCCTTGCTAATTACCTTTACATATACATCCTGCACCTGAATCTTTTTCAACTCTTTCTCAAGTGCTTCGGCGGTGCCGTACACGTCTGCCTTAATAATAACAGGGACAATCCGGACACCGTCGCCAATCACTACCTGTTCTTTGGCATCTTTTTTTGCTTGAGCGTATTCTTCGGTCATTGCCTCAGCTTCACGTTTGGTAGCGGCAATGGCAATAGGGCTCCCGACGGTAGGGGAAGTATTAAAACCAACAAGCTGCACCGGCGAAGAAAATGTTGCGCTTTCGATGCTCTTGCCAAGAAAGTTTTCAATAATGCGGGTTGATGCGTAGGCATCGCCGGCAACTACAAACATTCCTTTTTTCAGCGTTCCGTTTGTTATTACAATCGTGCCCGAAATGCCGCGCTTTGGGTCGAGGCGCGATTCAATGACGATTCCTTCTGCGGGAGCGCTCGGGTCGCCGGTGAGCTCTTCAAGTTCTGCAACCAAGAGTAGTGTTTCAAGCAAGTCATCAATCCCTGCACCCGTAAGAGCTGAAATGGGAACAACGGGAATAGTACCGCCGTAGCCTTCAATAAATATTTCGTGCTCGGCGAGGCTCATTTTTGTTTTCTCGATATTTGCTTCCGGGCGGTCGATTTTATTGATCGCGACCACAAAAGGAATCTTGGCTGTTTGAATAGTTTTGAGCGCTTCTAATGTTTGTGCTTTTACCCCGTCTTCAGCTGAAACTACCAGCACTGCAATATCGGCGGTGAGTGCGCCTCGCTCGCGCATACCGGTAAATGCCGCATGTCCCGGGGTGTCGAGAAAAGTAATTGCCGCTTTGGTG
>DATIBQ010000019.1:0-3696 GCA_035457445.1 Minisyncoccota bacterium | reverse complement strand
AAATTAACGCAGCAGTACGTGAGCTCGGCGGCACCTACAGCACGTTTGCTGGGGCACTGAAGAAAGCCAACATCGAAGTTGACCGCAAAATCCTCGCCACTCTCGCCCAGAAGAATCCTGAAAGCTTCAAGCGGATTTACGAAAAGGCTACAAAATAAATTGACTAAAAAATTCCCTCAATTCGAGGGAATTTTTATTTTTCTATGGTTAAAATTTCAGGCTCCCCTTCAGTGATCAAAATAGTGTGCTCAAAGTGGGCGGCGCGGGAGTTGTCGGCGGTTTTTATGGTATAGCCGTCCGCTGCAGTGTAGACTTCCTCGCTGCCACGAGTAATCATGGGCTCAATAGCAATGACCATCCCCGGCTTCAATTTTTCCCCTTTTCCCGGCTTGCCATAGTTGGGCACGTACGGGTCTTCGTGGATTGCCCGACCTACCCCATGCCCCGAGAGCGTGCGGACAATGCCAAACTTGTACGGCTTAATTACTGACTGAATAGCGTAGCCAATGTCTCCCACTGTGTTGCCTCCACGTGCGGCCGCAATGCCTGCCATCAGCGCCTCGTGGCACACGGCAAGCAGTGTTTTATCTTTTGGATGTGCAGCACCCACCGCAACGGTAACCGCGTGGTCGAGAAACACTCCCTTATGGTTGAGCCCGAGGTCGAGCGACACAATATCGCCCTCTTTTAAAATTCGAGTTCCCGGAATACCGTGCACCACTTCGCTGTTTATTGAAACACAGAGGCTTGCCGGATACGGGTAATCGGCACCTTCAGGCTGGTAGTTAAGAAAGGCTGCTTTGCCTCCGGCTTCTTGTATAAGCGTAGCTGCCAACGCATCTAAAGAGGCTGTGGTAACTCCTGGTTTTGCTGCAGCGGCAACGGTGGCGAGGATGCGAGCCAGTAGTGGTCCACCTTCTTTAAGGCGCACTATTTCATCTTTTGTTTTAATAATAACCATAGGAATTAATAACCAATCACCACATTCCAATAATCATATGTTGAGTGCTTTTTTGATATCGGCATGCACCTGCTCAATTGCCTGCTCGCCGTTTATTTCGTGGAAGATGTAGGGCGGGGTTGTTTGTAAATACTGAATCACCGGAATAACCGAGGTGTGGAACCAGTGCAGGCGCTCTTCAACATCGGATGCTTCTTGGTCGTCTGCTCGCTGACGCTCGCCCAGCCGCTTACGCGCCCAGCCGTCAGAAACATTTAAAAAGATAACGTGCGGGCGCCAGTTGTAAAAATGAATAGCAGAATCAAGTGCGGCAACTTCAGCAAACACTCGCGGTGTACCGTCGAACAGTACGTGCTGGTCGCCCTGGTAGCCTTCAATAAGCAAATGTGACCACACATGCACTGCCAAAAATGGTGGTACGAGCTTGCCGTGATCCATCAGCTGCTTGGTAAGCCGAGCAGTATAGGAGCTGCCCGTAATAAACTCACGAAAGGTATCACCCGTTTCAAGGCGGAACATCTTGCGAGGAGGGTCGAGCTCTTTGAGCCGGTTTTCCAGTAAATCAGCCTGGGTCCCCTTCCCACAGCCTGATTGACCGATAAAGAAGGTGACGAGCGGTTGTTCAAACATATAAAAAGTATAGCACTAACACGGGAGCTCTTAATACTCGTGCATGGCAATCTGTGCATCCAGTTTGCGAGAGATATCAATGATCACTGAAACAACGATGAGGAGTGCAGTGCCGCCAAGCGTGAGGGCTGAAATCCCGGTGACTGCACGAGCGATAAGCGGGAGCACGGCGATTAAGCCAAGAAATAGTGCGCCAACAATCGTAATCCGAGAAACAATTGATCCGAGGTACTGCGTCGTTGATTCGCCCGGACGAATCCCCGGAACGAACGCACCGCTCTTTTGCAGATTGGTGGCAATTTGTTTTGGATCGAAGGTAACCGCAGTGTAAAAGTAGGTAAAGAGCACCACGAGTACAAAGTAGGTAGCAGCATATGCCCAAGTGTTTTGCAGAAAGGCAGTAATACCAGAAGCAATACTCTGGAGTGTGCCGTTTGCAGATGCTTGGAGCAAGTTAGCAATAAGCTGCGGGAAAAGAAGGATAGAGAGAGCAAAAATGATTGGGATCACGCCGGCGTGGTTTAAGCGCAGCGGCAGGTACGTACCGTTTGCATTCTTAGTTGTTAGCCCTGCAACGCGCACCTGGCGGGCGTAGGTTACTGGAATTGGGCGCTCGGCTTCAGTGACTAAAATAACTCCAGCGATAACCAAGAGCCCTACTGCCACAAACAAGATAAGTGTTGGCAGCTGGCTTGCGGTGAAGGTAAAGAAAAATTGAGAAACACTCGACGGCAGCGCTGCCACAATGCCGGCAAAAATAACGAGTGAAACACCATTACCGATACCAAACTGGGTAACGAGCTCACCAATCCACATCAGGAGCATTGAGCCGGCAATAGCGATACAGATATTGACCGCCATGTCGAACGAGGTAAGGTCGGGAAATACTCCCTGACGCTTAAACAACACTAAGAGCGAGAATGCCTGGAGTGCTGCAAGCGGAATAGTGAGAAGCCGCGTATAGTTATTAAACTTCTTTCGTCCCATCTCTCCACTCTCGTGGTAGAGCTCTTTCAAGTTTGGGAACATCATCGTCAACAATTGCATAATAATCGAGGCAGTGATATATGGACCAACACCGAGGAGCACAATAGAAAGGTTTGAGAGTCCACCACCTGAGAAGAGGTTAAAGAGCCCCACCAGCTGGTTGCCGAAGAGAAATTCGTTTAACTTTGTTTCATCAATTCCCGGAAGTGGAATAGATGCCAAGAGGCGAAACATAAAAAGTGCCGCAAGCACAAAAAGGAGGCGGTTACGCAACTGCCTTTCAGTGAAAAGGATTTTTAGCTTTGACAATACTGTTTGCATGAGTACGAAATTATTTTACGGTTCCTCCCACAGCCTCAATTTTTGCTTTCGCAGCAGCAGAAACACTGCAGTCGAAAAACGAGAGTTTTTTGGTGAGTTCACCCGTTGCCAAAATTTTTACCGCTGGGATGGTTCCCTGCTGGCGCTTGATAAGCCCTCGCTCAAGGAGTACCTGCGGGCGAATCATTGCACCAGTTTCAAAGAGTGCTTCAAGTACTGAAAGATTTACTACTGCTGGCTTGAGTTGGAATGCCTTGTTGATGTTTTTTCCGCGACCGCGAAGTTTCGGGAGCTTTTTAATGACATCGCGAATGTGCGGGCGAATTTTGTGCCCGGCACGCGCCTTCTGCCCCTTGGTACCGCGACCAGCAGTTTTACCGCGCTTGCCACCGCGACCAACAAGCTTTGGCTTTTTATTTTTTGTGTGTGATTTGAGTGTGTGCAACATACAAGTATTATTTTTCTACTACCGGAATTTCTGGCACCACAATCGGCTCTTCAATAATTTTTGCTGCCGGCGCAAACTTTGATGCAACAAGCGAGAGCGCCTTGATGGTAGCCCGAGCGGTGTTGAGCTTATTCTTGCTGCCTGAGAGCACTTTTGAGCTTACATCTTTTACCCCCGCAATATCAAGAATTGATCGTATTGCTGCGCCTGACACCAGCCCGCGGCCGTGGTTAGGGAAAATAGTAACGCGCGAGCTGTTGTACTTTGCGTGCACTTCGTGTGGAATCGAACGCTTTTCAGTGAACTTAATCTTGATTGCATTTTTACGGGCAGTTTTAAGTGCTTTAGC
>DATIBQ010000018.1:0-5180 GCA_035457445.1 Minisyncoccota bacterium | reverse complement strand
TTCTTGAGCGTTTTTTGATTTTGTTTGGTAGCTTCTTATTTCCACCAATTCTTTTCCATGAAGTTTTTCAATAACGTCAGCAATTGCTTCTTGAGCAGTTTTTGCGAGGGTAGTGGAATCGGTGCGCATGTAGGTAATGTGTCCCGCTTCGTATAATTTTTGGGCAGTCATCATCGTGCGCTTTGGCGAGAAACCCAGGCGAGAGCTGGCAGTTTGCTGCAAGGTCGAGGTAGTGAAGGGTGCACGAGGAGAGCGCTTTGCTTCGGTTTCTTTTACATCCAGCACGTTCCAGGTGCCACTTTTTCCTTCTGAGAGAATTTTTTCCACCACTGCACGGTCCCGCGGTTCTTCAGCACAGGTAAGGCTGAGTTGCTCTTTTTTTTGTGTTTCAAAAAGTCCGCTGATGACCCAGAATGTTTCAGGAATGAAAGCGCGAATTTCGCGCTCGCGCTCCATTAAAATGCGCAGCGCCGGTGATTGTACTCGCCCCGCAGAAAGTCCGTAGCGCACCTTCTTCCAAATAAGCCCCGAGAGATCGTAGCCGAAAAGACGGTCAAGCACACGGCGCGCTTCTTGAGCAGTTTTCAGGTTCATATCAATCTTTCGAGGG
Organism: Minisyncoccota bacterium; assembly: GCA_035457445.1. GTDB lineage: Bacteria > Patescibacteriota > Minisyncoccia > Phycocordibacterales > UBA9973 > DATIBQ01. Next base: position 4,570 of record DATIBQ010000018.1, on the reverse strand, counting down.
TGTTTGAGTGCTTCTTCTATTGCTCCTTTGGTAATTTCGTGGAAGGTAACACGCGAGATGGGTGCTTTTACTTTTTTATCCTCGTGGAGCACCTGAGAAAGGTGCCAGGCAATTGCTTCACCTTCGCGGTCAGGGTCGGGCGCCAGTATAATTTCTTTCGCTTTCTCCGCCTCGTGGCGCAGTTCATCAATCACTTTTTCTTTCCCTTTACTTATTTCGTAGGTGGGCACAAAACCAGCAGCGATGTCGATCGCTTTTTTATTTGATTTTGGCAGGTCGCGAATGTGCCCGATTGAGGCACGTACGACATAGTCGCCACCTAAATACTTTTCAATTGTTTTTGCTTTCGAGGGCGATTCGACAATGAGGAGCTTCATGGAAGGAAGTAATACCACGCACACATTTTTTTAGCAATGGTATAAAAAAAGAAACCCGCCTCAAGGAGACGGGCTTTGTATGGTTATGAAGCAATACTGAAATACTGTATTGCAAGAAATTTTGTTTTCCGGTGAGATCTTCGCGGGTGAACACGGTCATTAGTACTTGCGTACAATTTAGGAAGGTACAAGTCCCTTACTGCTTTTATCTGCCGTTTGTTTCCAAAAAAATGCTCAAACAGTAATAAGGCAATTAATGTTTTTTCTTGGTCTCGCGATGGGGTTCTCGTTGGTGGAGGAATACACTTTGAAAAGGTAATAGTTATTTCTTCTCTCCATACGTACTCCAGCACATCATTGTGAAAGTTTTGAATTTCTCTTCGAAGTTTCTCTTCGAAGATACCTTTAGTTTTCGCTCGAGGGAGCATCGCAAGTTCAAGAAAATTGTTGATGTTTTGCTCCTTAAAAAAAATTTTTGCGTTGTCTGAGAGCTTAGGAATTCTACTGATGAGCATACGATTAGCAAACAACACAGGCACTTGTTTTTCGGTTTTAAAAATCATCATAAGAGAGATATTTTTTTATACTATACCCATCTTTCTCTCCTTAGGCAATGCGTTGTAATTTCCCTAAACTCTCGGTAATGAGTCCTTTTATTTCAAGCATGGTCAGAGCGATGTTTATCTCTTGTGCAGAGAGTGGTACGAGATCAGGGAGTTCATCTCGGGTCAGTGGGCTACCGAGCGCTTCTAAGAGAATGCGCTCATGTTCAGTTATATCCAGCCGGAGGGTTTCGGTTGGTTTTTCATTCAAACCGAGCTCTTGCAAAATAGCTGCGGCAGAAAGTGCGGGGACAGCACCGCGGGCAATGAGCCAGTTAGTACCTTTTGATTGATTAGAAAAAATTGGTCCAGGAACCGCGAGCACGTTGCGGTTGTATTCAGTGGCGAGTCGTGCAGTAATAAGGGTGCCTGATTTTTCATTCGCTTCAATGATAAGTACTGCATCGGCGATACCGGCAACGAGCCGATTACGTTTTGGGAATGCAAAGGTGGTGGCACGAAAGTTGTGATTAAATTCTGAAATGAGTGCACCGCCTGCTTCAAGGATTGCTTTTGCAGCCGCATGGTTGGTTCGGGGGTAGAGGACGTTCCAATCGAGTCCTGATCCGGGGAAGGCGATGGTGGGCAGTTGTGCCTTTAGTGCTGCTTGGTGTGCAATGGTATCAATACCGAGTGCGAGTCCTGAAACAATACACACGGGGTAGCCACGCAAGCCTTCAATAAGGTGCTCGCAGGCAGCTTTGCCGTAGGTGGTGTGGAGGCGTGAGCCAACAACAATTAAAAATTTTACCTCACGTGGCAGGGTGCCGCGGATAAAGAGTTGCTTTGGCGGTTCCGGGATTTCTTTCAGTTGCGGCAATTGCTCAAGTGGCAGTGACTCAATAGGAAAATCGGCATCGATTGATTTCATGGCTATAGTTTATTATAGTTTACCCATGCTCGATATTAAATTCATCAAAGAAAACCCCGATTTAATCCGCGAGGCGGCACGAAAGAAACATGTTCAATTTAATGTCGATGACCTCTTGAAGGTTGAGGGAGAGCGTGCAGAAGCACTGAATGCTTTTGAAACTGCTCGGGCAGAGCAGAACCGCATTTCTGACCAGGTTGCCAAAGAGACCGACCCCGCAAAGCGTGGGATTATGATCGCGGAGCTTAAACCGCTTAAAGAAGAGATAACAAAAAAAGAAGAGGTACTCCGTGAAGTAATGAAAACCTGGCGCGAGCTGATGCTTCAGGTGCCGAACGTTCCCGATATAAGTGTACCTGAAGGAGAGAGTGATGCAGAAAATGCTGAGGTGCGTGTCTGGGGTGAGCGACCACAATTTTCATTTGAGCCAAAAGATCATAGTACTCTTATGGAAGAGCGCGATTTGGTTGATTTTGTTCGCGGTACAAAAGTGGCTGGCTTCCGTGGATACTTTTTAAAAGGCGATGCAATGCTACTACAATTTGCACTCTGGAATTATTTTTTAAGTAAAATAATCACGAAAGGGTTTGTGCCACTTGGGGTGCCTTCATTGGTGGCGAAGAGTACGCTCTACGGCACCGGCTACTTGCCACAAGGGGAAGAAGATTTATATAAAACTCAAGATGATGAATATCTGGCAGGTACCGGGGAGGTTGCAGCGATGTCGTACTACGCTGATGAAGTACTTCAGAAAAATCAATTCCCCATTAAATTTGTCGCATTCTCGCCCTGCTTTCGCCGAGAAGCAGGTGCACACGGCAAAGATGTAAAAGGGCTTGTTCGGGTACACGAGTTTTTTAAGCTTGAACAGATTGTGCTCTGTGAGGCGCATCACGAACAGAGTGTTTCCTTTCATGAGGAGATTACAAACAATGTTGAAGAGATACTCCAAGAGCTTGGACTCCACTACCATGTAGTGGCAAATTGTGGTGGTGATTTAGGGTTGGGGCAAGTAAAAAAGTACGATATTGAGGTATGGATGCCCTCTCAGCAAAAGTTTCGCGAAACGCATTCAGCATCATATTTTCATGATTTTCAAACTCGACGTTTAAACATTCGCTACCGCGATGATGACGGAAAACTAAAGTATGTGCACTCACTCAATAACACACTAGTTGCAACACCGAGCCGGATGATTGCTGCGATTATTGAAAATTACCAACAAGTCGATGGTAGTATTGCGGTGCCGGAAGTGCTCAAGCCCTATATTGGAAAAGATTTTTTAGGTAAGTAAGCCAATGTATACCACAGCGTACCAGGAGCAGCTGCTGCGCGAGAAGCAGCCGGCACCAAAAAAGAAGCGCTGGAAAAAGAGAAAATTATTTTTTATCTTGCTGGTTATTGCGCTCGGTATTGCTGGGATTATAGTTCTTATTCGCGCGTCGTTTTTACAGGTGCGTAGTGTTGTAGTTGAAGGAGTAAACGCTGCCGATCCGGGCGACGTGCAGGCGCGGGTAGAGGAGTCGCTCGGGGGAAACTATGTGTTTGTTATTCCAAAAGCGAGTATATTTTTTTTGAGCAAAGATGCATTGGTAGAAATGCTCACTACCGAATTTCCGCGCTTCGCTTCAGTTTCTATAGAGCGGAGAGATTTTCATACTATTGCAGTGCGTGTGCACGAGTATGAGGAGTGGGCGCTCTGGTGCCGCAGTAAAGCAGCAGACGACGACTGTTACTTCATGGATGCAGCAGGTACTGTTTTTAGTCCAGCTCCATTTTTTTCGGGTACGGCATACTTAAAAGTATACAAAGGGGAGCTTGGTGAAATGCCGTTTGAACCACTTACCCCAGTAGAGCTCGCGCTTCTTAAGCGCTACAAGGAAGAGCTTCCTAGTCTGCGGCTGGTGCCAACGAGCGTCTCGTTTGATTCTCCATACAAGCTTACGGTAGAGTTTTTGTATGGCGATAGTACTGCACAACTTTTTATAAATCCAAAACACGATCCGGCGCTGGTGCTCGAAAACCTTTCTTCAGCACTCACTTCAGAAGAATTTAAATCAGCATTTCGAAGTGCGGCAAAACCGCTCGAGTATATTGACGCGCGATTCACCAACAAGGTAGTCTACAAATTCAATGAGTAATTTTTGGCAGGAGCTCCGAAAAAACAAGCAGCCCTTTTTCTGCGTCGCGCCAATGGCAGATGTGACCGACGCAGCATTCCGTAGGTTGATCGCAAAGTACTCACGACACGGAGAATTTGGAGGCGGACCCGATGTATTTTGGACTGAGTTTGTTTCCGCTGATGGTTTGATGAGTCAGGGGCGAGAAGTGCTCGGGCGCGATTTGGAATATTGTGAAGCAGAGCGACCAATTGTTGCCCAGCTCTTTTCTTCAAATCCTGAAAAGATGGAAGGTGCAGCGCGACTCTGTGCCGAGCTTGGGTTTGACGGTATCGATATAAACATGGGCTGCCCCGATAAAACGATTGAAAAGCAAGGCGCTGGGGCGGCAATGATAAAAAATCCAGAACAAGCCCAAGCGGTGATCCGCGCCGCGAAACGCGGCGCGGGCAACCTGCCCATTTCCGTAAAAACTCGCGTTGGCTACAACACGGTGCAAATTACTGAATGGATCCCACTCCTTCTGAAAGAAAACATTGCAGCACTGACGGTACATGCACGCACCCGCAAAGAACTCTCGGCAGTACCGGCTCCGTGGGA
>DATIBQ010000017.1:0-3122 GCA_035457445.1 Minisyncoccota bacterium | reverse complement strand
AAACGAGGCAATAGGGTATGTTGCTGCATTAAAATTTGCTGCCGACTTCCAGTTGGTAGTTGCTGCAGGCGCTGCGGTGGTAAGACTCAAAGTATCAACCGTAACCGTTCCTGCTACCACACCACCCAAAAGCTTTAGGTTTGAAGATATATTTGAAAATGATCCATCATAGGTTGCCGTCCCTTTCTTTCCTGTAAAAGAAACTGCCACTTGAGCGTTATCAATCTGCCCACCCCCTGGAGCTACTACTGATAACTGCTGTTCTTCGTTCACCATTTCAGGAGCAAGTTCAGCTGCTGCCGGAGTTGTTGCCGGCGTCTGGTTCTGATTTTCGGTAACAGGTAGCGGTGGTGTGCTCAACTTTGTCGCAAGCTTTGCTGCCCCAAACCCGATAGCAATAGCGATGAGTGCAATAAAAATGTATTTCATAATTTATTCTATACTTTACTATTGTGCCATATCTTTTATTTTCTTGTAATCGTACAGAGAAACTTTTTTCTGGTGATTAATTCCTGGTCCAGGAACCTTACCTACGTTAGACGGTGGATAAGTAACGGGAACAAAAAAGTAGAATAATACCGCCAACACTAAGACTACGATAATCCAAGCCATGCTATTCATGTAAGTTATTTCCTGCGGTTACCACATGCTCAATAAGCGCATGGGTGTACCCCATTTCATTATCGTACCACGCCAATACTTTTACCAGATTACCGCCCACTACTCGAGTAAATTGGAGATCTGCTACTGAAGCATAGCGGCTCCCTAAAATATCACTTGAAACAAGTTCATCTTCAGTTACTGAAAACACCTTCTGCCAACGTGCTTCCCCTGCTGCCTGTTTGAGCGCTTGATTCACCTCTTCAATACTGGTATCGCGTTTGGCGATGAAAGTAACATCAACAATCGAGCCAGCAATCACTGGTACGCGCATGGCAACACCATCAAAGAGCCCTTCGAGCCGAGGGAATGCTCTGGTAACCGCAATAGCCGCCCCTGTTGAGCTCGGCACAATGTTTGCCGCTGCTGCACGCCCCTCTCGAAACCCTTTTTTTCCTGCCGGGCTATCAACGAGCGCCTGAGTCGCTGTGTAGCCGTGCACCGTATTTAAAATCGCTTTTTCAATACCAATTGTTTCATCTAAGATTGCAATCAGCGGGCTCGCGGCATTAGTGGTGCACGATGCATTTGAGGTAATAATGCACGTGTTAAGCGCTTCTTCATTTATTCCCATGAGCACCGTACCCGATGCAATATCGGCAAGTGGCTCGCCTTTTGCCGGAGCAGTAATGACCGCTTTTTTTGCACCAGCTTTAATGTGCGCACTAGCACCTTCGTACGAAGTAAAGAAACCAGTCGACTCAACTACAACATCAATGTTGAGCTCGCCCCACGGAAGTGCGCTCGGTTCTTTTTCTGCAAATGAAGCAACGTGCTTGCCATCAACTAAGAGGCCTTTTTCATTATGCGAAACATCGTGATTGTATGTTCGGTAAACACTGTCATACTTCAGCAAGTAGGCTAAATTTGCCAAGTCTCCTAAATCGTTAATGGCCACTATTTCAATATCCCCCCGCTCAAACGCTACCCGAAAGAATGCTCTGCCAATTCTGCCAAACCCGTTGATTGCTACTCGTACTTTTTTCATCCCCCTAGTATACCAAATAAAAAAAAGACCCCATGTAGAAACACGGCGCCTTCGGTATTTGGTATGATATAGTGCCCCTTGACTATATACGATTTAATACTTTTTGTCAACTACCTCTCAATACGGATGTACGCCAAACCATTTCGCCTGCCACTCCTGCATCTGCTGCACTTCCCGCTCCTGGGCAGTAATAATCTCTTGGGCAAGCTTTAAGAGTTCAGGGCGGCGGGTACTGACAAGCACCTGACGAGCCATAGCGATTGCTCCCTGGTGATGCGTAATCATCGCCTGCAAAAATGCTTCATCAAACGTGGCATCTTTTTTCCCTACCAATAATTTTTCCATCCCGTCCGTCATTTGCCGCATCGACATTTGCGTATTTTGTTCTATTTCATCATTGGGCATCTGACGCACTTCTACCGGTGTACTTTTTTTATGAAATGTGGGGTACAGCACATACCCGAGCACGAGTCCGGCAAGTAAAAACAAAAATCCAATACTGTTTTTTGTCATATAAGATAAGTATACCTCACCCAATACGTTCGCGAAGTAATTTTGCTGTTACAGCGGGGTTCGCGCTCCCCTTCGTCGCCTTCATCACCATCCCAACAAGCGCCTGAAGCGCCGCTTCCTTACCACCCTTAAAATCAGCAACGATTTTTTCGTTATTTTTTACGACCTCTTCTATCACTGGCTGTAGTGCATCTTCATTGTGCTCTTGCAGCATATTGTGCTCTTTTGCAATCGCCTGTGGATCACCACCCTCCTTCATAAGCATTACTAAGATATCTTTTGCTCCGCGCGAGGTAAGTTCAGAACGCGCAACCATACCCATAAGCTTCGCAAACATTTCTTGCTCGGGTAATTGCACACCAGGCACTGTTTTTAAATTCCCTATAATGTCAGAGGTAATATAGTTTGCAATTGTTTTTGTTTGATCCGTTCCAACCACAAGCACAGTTTTTTCATAAAAATCAGCAAGCGCTGCATCCTGCACAAATACCTCAATATCCTCGGCTTTAATTCCAAAATCAGCTGCGTACCGCTCACGCTTTTGCAGTGGCAGTTCAGGCAATTCAGTTTTCATTTTTTCAGTATCAAATACTTCAGCGAGCATTAGTTTTGGTAAATCAGGGTCAGGAAAGTAGCGGTAGTCGTGGGCACTCTCTTTTGAGCGCTGCGAGAAAGTGCTCTGTTTTGTTTCATCCCAGCCGCGAGTTTCTTGGATTATTTCGCTTTCTCTTCCGGCTTCGTAGAGCGCCTGCATTCGGGCAAGTTCGTACTCAATCGCGCGCTCAGCGCTGCGAAATGAGTTTAAATTCTTTACCTCAACCTTAGTACCAAAACTGTGCTCGTTGTTTGAGAGCGAGATATTCGCCTCTACGCGCATTTCGCCTTTTTCCATATTTGCCTCCGACACACCCAGGGTGCGGAGCAACAGCTGCAGCTCGCGGGCAAAATCCCCCGCTTGCTT
>DATIBQ010000016.1:0-5994 GCA_035457445.1 Minisyncoccota bacterium | reverse complement strand
TGCGAAGTATCGGGTGAGCCGATTGAAGCTGATCGCCTCGAAGCAAACCCCGCCGCCCGCACCAGCAAAGCGCACATGAATGATTAGCGCTCCTCTTGCTATACTGAGGCAATGAATTTTTCTCGCCTTCAGAGCGCACAGGTAAGCGGACTGCAGCCGAGTATTGTTACAGTGGAAACAGACCTCTCGCGGGGGCTGTTTTTATTTTCTATTGTTGGCTTGCCCGACAAAGCGGTTGAAGAGGCGCGCGACCGAGTACTTTCGGCGCTCAAGCACAGCGTAGACGTGAGTCCAAAAACGCGGAATCAGAAAATTGTTGTCTCGCTCTCGCCGGCTGAACTTAAAAAAGAAGGAGCGTACTTTGATGTAAGTATCGCGCTCGGCTATCTGCTTTCGGCAGGTGATATTGCGTTTGACCCAGCAGGAAAAATTTTTGTCGGCGAACTTGCTTTAAATGGGGAAGTACGACCTGTGCGCGGTATTTTGCCGATTGCTGAAGCTGCTCGAAAAGCAGGCTGCACCGAGCTTTTTATTCCGGCTGCAAACAGTGCTGAAGGCGCACTCGTTTCCGGCATCACTATCTACCCGGTAGAAACATTGGCACAACTTATTGCGCACCTAAAAAGCGAAGTACTCATCACCCCAACCGTGCCGCAGCCGATTACCGAGCGCCCGATTACCGCACGGTTTGATTTTGGTGAAGTGTCCGGACAGTTACAAGCAAAGCGCGCACTTTTAATTGCCGCTGCGGGCGGACACAATATTGCACTCTACGGTCCGCCCGGTACCGGTAAAACGATGCTCGCTCGGAGTTTCTCGGGAATTTTGCCGCCGCTTTCAGAAGCAGAGTTTTTAGAAACTGCCATGATCTACTCGAGTGTGGGACTCTTAGATGAACTTTGGAAAACACATGTGCCGTTTCGCAGCCCGCACCACACCGCTTCACACGTTGCAGTGGTTGGTGGCGGTGCACAACTGCGACCCGGGGAAGTAACGCTTGCCCACAACGGCATTTTGTATCTCGACGAATTCCCTGAATTTGATCGCCGAGTGATTGAAGCACTCCGCGAACCGCTTGAAGACCGCGCCGTTACTATTGCCCGAGCGAAGGGGAGCGCAAAGTACCCTTCGCGATTTTTGCTCGTTGCTGCGCTCAACCCCTGCCCCTGCGGCTACCGCGGCTCAGCAACCCGCGCTTGCACCTGCAGCGCGCACGACCTTGTTCGCTACAAGAAAAAGCTCTCGGGACCAATTATGGATCGCATTGATTTGTGGGTTCCCGTCGGACACATCGAGTACAGCGCGCTCCATGAACGGAAAGAAACACAAGAGAGCCCGGCACTCCGCGAGCAGGTGAGCACTGCTCGGGCACAGCAGCATGAACGGTTCAGTAAAGAGCGACTGAACGCCGATATGCAAACCAAAGATATTCAGCAGCTCGTTGCGCTGCCACCCGAGCTGCAAACACTACTTGAAAGCTACGCCAAGCGGCTTGAACTTTCGCCCCGTTCATACCTGCGCGTGATAAAAGTTGCACGCACCATCGCCGACCTAGAGCATGCTGCAGCAGTAACCGAAGCACACCTGCTTGAAGCACTCCAATACAGACCCAAGTTTGAGTGGTAAAAATAAAAGAAACCTCCGGAGAGGTTCTTTGGTTCGCTATGAAATCAGGTTTTTTCTACTTTTTAGAATAGTGGTCTTATCATTGCCCATACAGCAATGATAAACAAAAGCAGTCTTGTACTGTACTCTTTTTCGTGCAGTTGTTTTGGTTCCTCGAGAAAATAAGCCATGACATCATCCTCTGTTTTGAATACATAGGAGATAGTGCCATTTCTTTTTTTCCTTTGTTCGACGAAGTAAAAGGTGCGCCCTTTTCGTTCGACACGACTTCCGGGTGATAAACTGGCACGATTGTACATAACAAGGTATTTGTACTTAATTATAGGAAACTCAAAGTGTTGTACAAGCCCCTCCTGGGGAAATCTTTTTGGAGTGTTTAAGTGCAAAATTTAATTTGCAAGCGGATTCTTTGCGCCTTTTCCGCGGACTTCAAAGTGCACGTGCGGGCCGGTTGACTTTCCGGTACTTCCTAAGAGTGCAATTTGTTCACCTTTTGCTACTGTTTGCCCCGTACTCACCAAATTTTTTGAGTTGTGCGCGTAGAGCGTCTGCGTGCCATTACCGTGTTCGATAACGACATAGTTTCCGTAGCCGCCATTCCAGGCATTGCCGCCCTTTACTAAAATAACCGTCCCCGCTGCTGCGGCGTAAATCGGGGTACCAGTCGGCGCAGCGAGGTCAACGCCATTCAACCCGTGTAACTTCTGCGTTCGTGTTCCTGTTTTTAGAGGAACCATAAAGTATCCCGTTGGATCTTTCAATACTGTTACTGAAACACGAGTCGGAAGTTTTTTTGGTTTTGCGGAAACCGTTTCATCTTCATGATCATCGTGGTCTTCTTCAAAGAGAGTTGATGTTTCTTTCTGTACTACTTTTTTCGGTGCTGATTTTTTTGGTTCAGGAGCAGCAATTTCACCATCGGGAATAATAAGTTCGGTTCCTTTGGCGAGCACTGTGCTGTCTACATCGTTATACTGCTCAATTTCTGCCGCATCGCCGCCAAATTTTTTGGCAATGTCGGCGATGCGTTCTCCTGATTTCTGCACTACATACCGCACGCCCGATACCGGCAGAATAACCAACTCTTGCCCAACTGAAATTGTTGCACCGCCTGCCCGCCCTCCGGGAGCAGGCGGGCGCTTTAAATCATTCGCCCAGACAATAGTATTTTTTGAAACGCCAAATGTTTCAGCGATAGTTTCAATAGTATCCCCCGAGCGGACCGTGTACCGAGAAATAGTGCCTCCGACGGTGGTGTCGTACACAACCCCGAGCGGTCCTGCCGATGCGGCAAACGAGCCGTCTTCAAGCGCGAGCGGTTCAGCAGTTACCTGAGAACCTGCCTTCATGAGCGGCATCGTTTGCGAGTTATAGAGTGCCGGAGCCTGGTCGAGCCCCTCACTTGCACTAGCAGAGCGACCAAACAGATACGCCTGTGCCGGCTGTGAGTGTACCACTACAGCCAACGCGGCGAGTGCGGCGGGCAAGGCAAAACGGCGTAAGGAACCGGGAATATCGAGTTTCATAAAGCTACAGAGAAGAATGATACCAAGAAGAAAGAGGGAAATAGTATAAAGAAACAGTTACATACAATAGTCAACGATTTTTCACGAAAAAACCTTTACCAGGGCTATATTTGACAAAAATCTTATTATTTTTTGTAGTAAAAAATGACAAATAAGCTTGCCACATAAGGGCTCTGCAGGAAAAGAAAAAGGTCGGCTTCCTGCGGAAGCCGACCGAATTAACGATATTGAATTTTATTGAACTACTGCTTGCTTGGCAGTAGTTACTCCCTGTTGGGAAGTGAACCTAAGAATATACACTCCATACGGCAGCGAGTGCGAAAAACTACTGTTTTCAGAAGAAATGTTTTTTCTGAGCAGTTCTACCCCCGTAGTGGTAAACACCCGTATCACGCCAACCCCGCCTCGTACATGAATAATACCCGGAGTCATCACAAACTCTACCTTGTTGGTCTTCTCAAGGAAGACAGCAACAATTGGTGAGATTTTTTGAGTATTCCCCTTAGCTACAATCCGGTAAAAAACCGTATTACTTGCAGGCAAGGTAGCATCAGTGAACGTGTACTTTGAGGTAGTGCCAATAGGTGAAAAATGTACCCCGTCAGTAGAACGTTCGATTGAAAAAGTAACCTGTTCATCGGTTTCAATTTGCCATTTCAACCTCACTGCCAACCCTTCTTTTTTTGCCGTAAATGAAGTGAACTTGATAGCTAATGGACCATTGGTTATACATGCCTCAAAACTGCGCACTGCAATGTAATCTGCCGTATCACCCTTACTCTTTTTAAAAGAGCCGAGTGTATATACCTCATTGCGAAGCGTATCACGGACGAAAGCGGTAATTTCTTCATCGCCGAATCGATTAAGACCAGCGGATTCATTTTTCCAGCCCGTATTTCCATCAGTGCTAGCAATAATACCTGCTTGTGAACAGCCTCCGAAAAAGCTTTTCTTTCCTGCGACAAAAAGTCTGCCACAGATAACAGCGAGTGCGTTACCATTAATATCAACACCTCCAGAAATGGGGTCCCAATGTGAACCATCCCACTCAACTGCACCGGGTTTAGGGAGAAAAAACGAACCGGTAACAGCATCATTTCCTTTGAAAAAAACATGGTCTCTGATAACAGAATATAGTTGACCATTCTGGGGAGTTATTGAACTTCCACTAAAGTTTGCGAAGTTAGTGACCCAGGTTGTGTCTATATACTGTTTTCCTAAACGACTGAAAGCGCCCATGAATTTAAGGGTCGGACCATCAATAATTACTTTTTCAACCACCGGTTTTCCAGGGAAGCAGAACCAGCAGTCAAGAACATCGAACATGTTCTCGGGGTTCCCATTGCGAATGTGTACCACCTGTTTTACCGGAACAGTGTTTATTTCGGTTAAATCACCAATAACTAAATCACTGTTAACAGTTACGAGCGAAAGCCAGAATTTAATGTACTGCTGCGCAGCACAAGGACCAGTAAACTTAGTCGTTGGATCAACAATCCACGTATTACTACCTGGATCATAAATCATTGCTCCGTAATACTCGCCATTTACCAAAAAGTTTCCGGTCGCACGAATGCGACCATCCGAAGCCCAACACATATATAGCGGTGGACCCGGCAGTGTTCCGACAGTACTGACAAGACCAGTACCAGGATCGTAGAGAACAACGTGATTCATTGGTTGACCATTTACCAGAGTAAACTGACCACCAAAAAGCATTTTTGTTCCGTACTGCATCCAACAAGTAACGGAAGCATTAGGAGTAAATACCGGTCGCCATAAACTCGGCTGAGCGGTGATGCCAACCCCAAGAAGTAGAGCAATGAAGAGAGTTGCTACTTTTTTCATATACCTTATTTTTAGTTGTTAAACAATTTAAATTTCAATAGAATTATACCGAATTTTGTAAAAATGTCAAAAAACGTGCGTACCCACAAGCCATTGACAAAAAAAAATAATTAATGTAGTGTTAAACTAAACTTTAAAAACACAATCATTATGAGAGTAAAACTTTTACTTATGGTACTCAGTACCGCAGCCAGCTTGCTTTTTGGAAGCATGGAAACAGTGTTGGCACAGTCTTCGTGTCCGATCGTTATCGATACATCTATTGTTTCAGTCCCCGGTGGAATGCAGGCATATGTAGCCTGGGATAATCCTACCGGCAATGATAACAACCCCGGAACAGGTGGAAAAAAAAGCTTCATGTTTATTATTCAGAACGGCTCGACCACATGCTTTAGTACCTGTATTGACGCGAGTGATGATGGAACCTTTCTGAGTCCGGTTTTTACCTGCACAGGAACACCAGCTATGGAATTTATTGCCCATACCGGCAACTCCACTTGTCAGGGAACAACCTGCCAGATCCAAATTTTACTTCCACTGCGACTCATATCTCTCACTGCTTCAAAAAAGAGTGATGGAAAAGTTGAAATTAGCTGGAATGTAGCCGCTGAGTCAGTCAATACTACTACTGCGTTCTACCTTGAAGAATCATTCAATGAGTTTAAGGATAAAACCTCAATAAGAACTATCGCCATTATGCTTCCTGAGGTAGGGAAAACAGGGTATAGGTACACTTACTTGCCTACAAAAGAGAATGGACTTGTATCCTACCGGCTCCGTGTTCATGAAAATATGAGTGAGCAATACTCGAAAATGTTGCTTCTCCGCTTAGGTAGAGAAGAACAAAGGGCGAGTATTGGAAAAACAGCGACAGATTTACTGGTGTATGATGCACTCCTGAACACCCTCATTCAAATCAGCACAATAACCGGACAGAAAATCTTTGCTATACGATCGAATTCAAATGTGGTAAAAATTCCACTGAACAATATCA
>DATIBQ010000015.1:0-9331 GCA_035457445.1 Minisyncoccota bacterium | reverse complement strand
CCTCGGTGAGCAAATGAGTATCGATGAAAGCACTTCAGTGCTACTCATACCTATCCCTCCCAGCAAAACATACAAAATAAGGCGCGGGTTCAACCAGGCGCACTTGATTGCTACTATTTTTTCCACTGCCATTCCTCATGCAAAGGTAGTAAACATTGTAACCCGTGTACGAAACGTAGCCGCACAGAGCTCAATAAAAAAGAAAAGTGCCCGGCTGCGCAATATGGAAGGTGCCTTTGCCGCAGCAGCGCCGCCACACAACCATACTGTCGCCATTCTTGTAGACGACATCATCACCACCGGCGCCACTATGGAAGCCGCCCGCAAAGCCCTCAAAGCAGCCGGCTGGAAAACCGTCTATGGTTTTGCGGTTGCCTATACCCCGCTCCGTGAAAAGTGATATACATATGATGTTTTGATTTTGAAACTGTTACAATATTTCTATGAAAAAGAAATTTATACTGGTTACTATTATTTTAGCCATTCTTATTCTGTTATATGCTTCATCAAAAAATAATACTCAACTACCAGACTCTTTTACTATGAATATACATAGTGATTTTACCAGCTCGGCTGCAACCAGAACATATGACGCAACAGTAACGTTTGCCAATAAAAAACTGATACAAGGAAATGCAATATATTCTTCAGGCGACACGCTCGGAAAAGAAAGAATAGTACACTGCATGATAACCAATCAAGAATGGGCAGCTACTGAGATTAAAGATTCTTGCGAATTCCCCTTCACTACTCCTGCAACAACTAAAGAAGGACTTGAACTCCAAATAAAGAACAGTGAGTTAAAACCGGTCAATAAAACATGCGGTCATGATGATTTATGCTACACATTAGTTCAGTAATTAAATCTAATCTCTTTGGGAATAATTCTTGAGAAATTGTTCCATACGAGCTGCATTCTGCATATTTTCTCTATTCCGTCTGATTACTTCCCAAGTTGAAACTTCTTTTGTGTAACTTACTACATGTGTTTTATTGGTAATTTCTAACCTCCCGCGTTTTTTCATAAAAAGCGCAAGCCAGTAATCATCTACATTGCGTGAAAGACCAAGTTCTTTTGAAAGCGCAAAACTTTTTTCAAAAACTTCTCGTACATATTCTTTATCTCTCCCCCAAAATGCAAAGCTTGACCCCCATATCCATCGTTCTACTTTTTTCTGTCGCACACACCAAAACTTATTAAACCAGTTTGAAAGAAAACCAAATATCGTCCCTTTATATTTTACCCACGAACCAACAAGCACATTCCCCGGCTTCTCAAGCGTTGCAACCATTTCAGCGACCCAATTTTCTTTTGCGTACGAATCGCCATCGATACACAAAATAACATCGCCACTTAGATGTTTAAGCCCCTCGATTCGTGCATACGTAATACCAACCGATCCAGAAAAAGGTACCACCGTAATAGGAAATGTTTTTGCAATCGCCTCTGTTTGGTCAGTCGAATTATGTACCATCAGTACCACCTCATCTGGCTTTTTTGTTTGCCGCAACACCGAGCGAATACACTCAGCAATATACCGCTCTTCGTTATGGGCAATAATGAGGACTGAAGTTTTCATACACAACACAGCGCCTCCAGTTTACCGAAGGAGAAACCGCAGCGTCGAAACAAGACGAATCTTTTTGTATTCAGGAGATCCAGGGTCTTTGTCGGTGATATCAAATACCCCCTGATTGCCGCGAGATACTCCACCAACACGACTACCAGCGTTTCGAGCAAACTGAGCAGCTGTTTCTCGAGCATTTTTAATTGCCTCGGCAAGCATGTCAGGTTTAATACTATTAAGGTCAGAGAATTCAAACTGAATAGTATTCTGACTCAACACTACCCCTTCTTTTACCAGCATGAGTGTCTCATTTGATGCTGCTTTTGCACCATCAACTTTTTTTGTGTATACCGCTACCTGACTGGTCGAATTGTATCGGAATGATGCTTCCTTATAGGTATCTTGATAAATATTCACCGGAGCTACGCTGATCTCCGCATCTTCAAACCCTTTTTGTTTAAGAAATGTTTTGATCGAACGGATATTTTTTTCAATATCTGCATAGAGAGAATCAATACTGTTTGATTTAACCTCAAACGTCATTGACCATATAGCCGTGTCTGCCTTAACAATTCTCTCAGAGAGCCCCTTAACTTCAACGTACTCACCTTGTTTTGAGAAACTGTTCGCGGAGAAAAAGAATACAAGAGCACAGAGCGTAAGCACCCCGCCCAGCACTAGCACCCAGTTATTTTTTAGTCTATCCATCACGCTATTCTACTACGTTGCCATTAACAAAACTATTCCCACTAAGTTCTAATGATCTCTATATTAGTTATCAAAATGCTTTTTACAAAAAGCGCGCCCTGAACCAGACTTTAAATACAGCTCAAATTCAAATGCTCTGTGCTTGTCTTTGAACGCTACATAGTTTTGCAATTCTAGTGGTCTACGTTCTTTAGTTGCTGGAACATGACCGCTGTGATGGCGCGCAATTCTTTCTTTGAGGTTATTGGTGCAGCCTGTATATAAATTTCTATCAGCACATTTTAAAATGTAAACATAGTACATACCATGAGTGTACTAAAGCGGACTGTGTCCGCCGTAGCCCGTTATGAAGCCGGCGAATCCCGACTTCGCCAAGGCTTCGTCGGGCGAAGGCGGAGGATGTGAGATTCGAACTCACGGACCCGATTAAGGGTCGGCGGTTTAGTAAACCGCTGATTTAAACCACTCATCCAATCCTCCAATAATTATTGTGAAGGCTATTCTAGCACAATTTATTAGTTAGTTCTCTGCTCATCTAAAAATGATACTTTAACGATTCCACCCTAAAAAATTGTTCTTTCGTGGAATAAATTATATAAGAACTAAAGGTTCAAAGACTTTTTTACAGTTTATTGCTAGTATTTTTTCTATGGAAACAGAAGTTGAAGCAAAATTCCCCAATATAGATATCACTAAGATTAGGGCGCAACTAGAAACCCTCGGTGCTACTTTGGAGCATCCTGAAATCCTGATGCGGAGGAAGAACTTTGATTATGAGGATTGGCGCTTGCAGAAAATTGGTGGGTGGATCAGAGTTCGCGATGAAGGTAATAAAGTAACCATGAGCTATAAACAGCTCAACGATCGAACACTACACGGCACTCAAGAAGTTAATTTAGTTGTTGATGATTTTGATAAAGCCTGCAACTTTCTCAGCTCTATCGGATTGCAGGAAAAATCGTACCAAGAAACAAAGCGTGAAAAATGGCTCTATAAAAATGTTGAAATTACTATTGATACCTGGCCGTGGGTACCGCCCTTTATTGAGCTCGAAGGGCCAACAGAAGAAATGTTAAAATCCATCGCTAAAGATCTAGAGCTGGATTGGAACCAGGCAATGCATGGCAGCGTAGAAACAATTTACCAAATGCACTACAACTTTACCGAAGAAGAAATTGATCACTGGGATTCGATAACCTTTATTCCTGAGCCTGAGTGGCTGTTGATAAAGAAAAAGCCTACCTTAAAAAAGTAAGCTTTTGAAATACGCCAATACGTTAACAACCTAGTTAAGGATATGAAAAGTGTATTTACCCTCTTTCGGATTTCCCAGTAACTTCATCTCCTCAACCCCTTTAAACATAAATGGAACAGCAGTTCCTTCTTTCGTAAATAACCGATAGTGGCTTGCAGTGCAAAATCGCTCCATAGCACCGTCGTCTTCAAGAGTGAGTAATATTAATTCTGTTCCAGGTACAACACCGGAGATCTGGAAATGATGACCAAAATCAAAACTTTTTCCATGGTTTTCCGGACTGTAGAGTGTACGATTTTTTGTCACTGTAACAATGTCGTAGCTAGGAACATACACATCTCCGGCAAGAGCAAGGACTTCCACTGCCTTGCATCTTCCCTGGGGAACAACATACAGATAATTATTTTCCATGTGGAGATAATACCGAGGTGAACCATAGGGTATGAGCTTCTCGCTCCATGCCCACATTCCACCTTCGTCTTTTGTTTGATCTTCAAACTTTGGAACAATATTGTTATAGGTACGAAAACCACCCCATGGAAATATCCTTCCATTTTGCCGAATATAAGAATCTGTAAAAAAAGGAGTATGACCGAATAAATGATCGTGTGTAATTTTCATGACAAAAGATTTTAAGGTTTGGTTTTATTGTAGCATAATATTGAATATTGTCAATATTCAACAATGACCTGATTCAGCAGAAACGGAGGGATTCTCTCCTTACAGGAGCAGTACACCTTTCCGATTTGTTCAGAGTAAAACTCTTCACAAATAACGGAAAGCTTTTCTCATCCCTCACGCGAGCAAAACAGTTTTCTCGTTTGCCCCCACCCGGACACTCGACTTCGTTCGGCTTCATCGCACTATAGCGGACTGTGTCCGCCGTAGCCCGTTATGAAGCCGGCGAATCCCGACTTCGCCAAGGCTTCGTCGGGCGAAAGCGGAGACGGAGGGATTCGAACCCTCGAGGCTGTGACACCTGCCTCCTTAGCAAGGAGGTACGTTAGACCACTCTGACACGTCTCCCTAAAACTCGCTTTGCGAGTTTGGGCGAACATCCTGCTGCAAAGCAGTTTAAGGATGTTTTAGCCAATTCCTCGCACCGCCATAATACCCCGCTTTAGTGCTTTTGTCATGGGTATTTTTGCGGTACTATTGACAATATATTGCTAATATGTTAGCATGTAGATTAGCGTTCGTTTAAAATCAAAAATTCAAAACAAAAACTCAAGTTTAATGAAAAAACTCATTTTATTAGCCATGGTTTTTATTGCTTCGCTTACTTCTTGTCATAAAGAAATAAGTGAACCAACCCCACCTATCCAATCAGGTATTGTAAAAACTGATAACCCACCGGCAAGCCTTTTTAGCTCTACACCCTACGGAAACACTCGATACTGCTGGATTGATTCCGGCTCGATAAACCAGTCAAGAGCACAAGGACAGGGAGATCTCTGTAGTTGGGATAATTACAGTGGCACCTGGTATGATTGCGGACTCTGGCAACTTATGCCAGTAAGAAAATATTGGGGTATTATAAATGGTGTTATTTACTTATCTGAATCGAAGGATTGGTATGCAATCAGTCCCAATATTTTTTTGAAAGCATATAAGATTGTGCAAAGCAGAAAAACAGGTATTGGTGAATTATATGCTGGGTACCAGAACCCTATAGGTACACCGTTCACAATTGGGCATGTCCAATAAAAAGATTTAAATCACAAAACAAGGCACCCGCATAATGGCGGGTGTTTTTATATATTAAATAATTATTTAAACTTAAAAGAAGAAGAATATGTTTGTTCAATTCTCTGGCACCTTATCTTTTAAACGTTGCTGATCAAATGAAAGCCGAACTGCTTCATAGACCGCTTCTTCGGTTGCTGCATCAGCTGCAGCATAAGGAAATGGTTTTTGGGTAAGGACTGTGTACAGACTTATGTACCGCTTTGAAACTTCCTTAATGAATTCATCGGGAAGTTCGGGTCGTACATGGCCTTCTTCGCCCATAAAATTTCGCTCCATGAGCCACTCCCGAACAAACTCTTTGCTCAGCTGTTTTTGTGGCTCTCCGTTCTTTTGGCGCTCAGGAAATCCTTCTGCATAGAAATACCGTGAAGAATCAGGAGTATGCAACTCATCCATAAGACAGAGTTTCCCGTTCCATATTCCAAATTCATACTTTGTGTCTGCCAGTATCAAACCCCGACTCTCAGCCATTGCCACACCCTTCGCAAAAAGTTTATGGGCAACTGCTTCTATTTCGTCCCACAATTCTTTTGTGCACAAACCCTGACTAATAATTTCCTCCTCAGTAATGTCTTCATCATGACCATTCTCTGCTTTCGTCGTCGGCGTAATAATTGGAAATGGTAAAAAATCATTTTCGCGGATATCTGGAGTTATTTCATACAGGTTATAGGGTAAATTCCATACAATAGGCTTTTTATCCTTGTATTTGCGCCACAGACCTCCACACATATTCCCTCGAACAATTACCTCAACCTTGATCGGCTCACAGGCAACACCGACTGAAACGTTGGGGTACAGAACCTCGCGGAGCCAATTTGGACAGATATCTTTTGTTTCTTCCAAGAAGTATGCCGCAATTAAATTAAGTACTGCGCCCTTATAGGGAATTGGTTCCGGAAAAACAACATCAAATGCAGAAATGCGGTTGGTACTGATCATAGCAATGTACCCTTCCATGGTTGTGTAAACTTCTCGAACCTTGCCAGAGTAGTGGCTTTTTTGAAAAGGAAATTGGTACGATCCAAAATTCGGAATTACAGTCTGTTTTTCCATGTTTTTTTGTTTTAAGTTATATTAAGGAAATTTCACCCACCCTACCGGAAAAACACCCTTTAGTCAAAGCGGAATGGTGCTATACTGCAGGGGTTATTAGTAGCTATTTTTTATAATGAAACCATCAAAAACCAAGAAAATTATCGGAACTCTTATTCTTGTTCTTGTTTCCCTCTTCCTTCTCTTTAGTGCATTTGGGAAGCTGACTGCTCATCCAACAGCACTCGAGATGTTTGCAGCACTCCACATTCCGTACCTGCGCATTCCGCTGGGAATTATCGAAGCACTGGTGGCTGTGCTTTTGGTTATTCCTCGAACAAACCGTATTGCGGTACTGATTACTTCAGGATTTCTTGGCGGAGCGATATTGGCAGAGCTCTTTTTTGGAATGACGGGTGCATTTGCTGGAACTATACTCCTCTTGGTTTGGATCGGATCTGCACTTCGCCACCACACCTGCTACTGTGGCTGTGCAAACTGCCAACAGTGCCACGAACACTGCAGTGACTGTAAAACAGGAACGTGCTCACTCCACCCACAGGGAGAAGCCTGCAACTGCAAACCCGGCTGCGTTTGTGTGAAAGGAAAGTGCACGTGCTAACCATATGAGCGAACAGGAGCTTCTTGCTGAAGTTGAACAACTAAAAACCGCAAACCAAAATAAGGCCGATCTTATTTCTATTTCGGCGCACGAACTGCGCACGTCGCTCTCGGCAGTAAAGTGGCTGTTGAAGATGCTCGTCGACGAAGACTTTGGCAAGCTCTCTGACGAGCAGCGCTCGCTCTTAGAGCGCGCCTCGCTGTCGAACGACCGGATGATCGCGCTCGTCAACGACGTCCTTACCTTAAACCACACCGACGATTCAACTATTAACTACAAGATTGAGCTTATCGACATGGTACAGCTGGTTGATGAAGTGGTATTTGATTTTACCAGTGAGGGATTTAAAAAAGGAGTTGAGATTGTGTTTATTAAGCCATCCGAGCGCTTGAGTGTCTCTGGCGACAAGCTCCGCTTGCGCGTGGTGATGCAAAACCTTTTGGAGAACGCTATCAAATATAGTGAACGTGGCAGCCGAATTTCTATTTTTCTTACCCCCGCCGGAGAAAACGTGCAACTCACCGTTAAAGACAGCGGTATCGGCATCCCGCCTGATGAACAGCAAAATATTTTTAATAAGTTCTTCCGTGCCTCAAATGCGGTAAAAAAAGAGTCGGTCGGATCAGGGCTCGGGCTCTACACCACCAAGCGAATTATTGAAGTGCATAAGGGTACGATTACGTTTGAAACCGAGCAGGGAAAAGGCACCTCGTTTATGGTAACCCTCCCCCGAGCGGCGAGTGCTTCCGCCCCAGCGCAAGAAGGGGTATAATCACCTATATGAAAAAAATACTCATCGTTGAAGACGACACCTTTTTAAAGAACCTAGAGAGCTCAAAATTTACCCGTGAAGGGTTTGAAGTAATGCCTGCAACCACGAGTGAAGATGTCGCTCGGCTTATTGCTCAAACCGTACCCGATGTGGTGCTCCTTGACCTTGTCCTCCCTGGTGTGGACGGCTTTGGGATTTTAGAGATGCTGAAAAAAAACGAGAGCACAAAACATGTTCCGATTATTGTATTTTCAAACCTCTCTGACGAAAAAGATGTGATTCGCGCAAAAGATGCCGGCGCAACCGAGTTTATCGTAAAAGCAAACTACACTCTCGACGAAATTGCTCAGAAAATTAAAACGATTGTCGGATAACTCCTGATTCACTTTATTGTATGCGAGCACTCTCCGACACGCTCGACTCCATTGTGCGGCTTGATGCCCACACCCGCGCCGGACTAGCAAAGCTGCAACTGCACACCATTGTCGATCTCCTGTATCACTTTCCTACTCGTTACGCCGATGCGGCTGAGTTTAAATCGATCGCCCTTCTCACTGAGGGCGAACTCGTTACCGTCTCAGGTGTCATAAAAAAAATACAGAGCAAAAAATCATTCCGCACCAGGGTACCGATGAGTGAAGCAGTAGTTGCAGACCCGAGCGGCACTATTCGGGTACTATGGTTTAACCAGCCGTACCTGGCACGCATGTACCCTGAAGGCACCACCGTTACACTCTCCGGAAAAGCGACGCTCCAAAATAAAAAATTAGTACTCATCAACCCCGACATCAATAAGCAAAAACTGCTTTCGATTGATTCACACGACAGCCTGTTTGGCAGCAATCAAAACGAGCAGCTCTCGCCGGTGTACCCAGAAACAAAAGGAATCTCTTCCCGCTGGCTGCAACACACCATCGCGCGCGCACTCGCCGCACTCCCTGAACTTGCAGATCCGCTCCCCGAGTTTCTTCGCACTGCATACAATTTGCCAACGCTCCGTACGGCACTGGTGTGGATTCATACCCCTCGCAGCCGCGACGATGCACTCATTGCCCGCAAGCGATTCTCGTTTGAAGAAATTTTTATTCTCCAGCTTGCCCGGCTTTCAGAACGAGAACAGCTGAAGGCACTCCATGCGTATGAAATCAGTACCAACCATGCTGAGCTTGAACGGTTCATCAACACCTTCCCTTTTCCGCTCACTAGCGCGCAAAAAAAATCAATCGAACACATTGTTTCAGACTTAGAGCAACATGCGCCGATGTCGCGCTTGTTAGAGGGCGATGTCGGGAGCGGCAAAACCGCCGTTGCTGCAGCTGCTTCATTTATTACCGTGCATAATCGCCCACTAAAACGCCCTGAAGGGGCGTTCGGGCGACCATCGCAAAGCGATGGTTTAGCCGAGCGACAAACATTCGGCAACTTACAGGTAGCATACATGGCTCCCACTGAACTATTGGCAACGCAGCACTTTGAATCGTTTATCGAATATTTTCGCGGGAGCGGTATTGCTATTGCGCTCATCACCGGCAGCGGCTGCCGAAAATTCCCCACCAAGGTTGCCTCTTCAAAAACACCGTGGACAACAATCTCTCGCACACAACTTTCAAAATGGATTGCGA
>DATIBQ010000014.1:0-4669 GCA_035457445.1 Minisyncoccota bacterium | reverse complement strand
TATGTGCTAATATAATTTCAAACATAATTTTATGTTTCGAACATAAAAAAAATTTTAAAAATGAAAAGGTTTGCCCCAACAAGACCAGTGCTTCTGGAGGAAATAGATGAAGCAAAGGCAAAAAAACTGCACATTAGTAGCAGTATCTCAGCATCAGTAATTATTTTTGTCCCTCGCATAGAAAACGGGATACCAGAAATTCTTCTCGTGGATGAGTGGAGTCTTTTTGACTCTGACTCAAAACTAAAGGCACCTGCAGGGAAAATACTTTCGGGTGAAAATTTTTTAGATGCTGCTAAAAGAAAGTTACCGATTGAAACAGGATTGAAATTACTTTCAGCAAAATTCTGCTTTGGTGGTGAATTTTCATCCACAACCAATCAGCGGCACTATAAAATTTTCTTGCTGGGAGATAAAGTAGAAGGTGAAGTTGCCTGGGGAGGGGATGGAAAAATCTCCAGAAAAATTTGGGTATCAGTAGAAAAACTTGAAGGAAAAATCAATTTGGCTCAACAATTTGGGTTACACTACATGGTAGAGGTAGCAAAAACGTTGAATGAAGAGTACGGGATGGCCTTCATGAATAGCTACTGACTTTTTCATTCAAGAGAAATTAAAAGCCGCTTATCATATTGATAGGCGGCTTATTGTTTATACCAACTCGTTACCAAGGTTCACAAAACTCGGTAGATACCATTTGCTCACCAAGCCATTTTTTTAAAAGTGCATAAGCTTCAAATTGGGAATGTTTTCGGACACCAAATTGTGTTTCCCTCGTTACTTCAAAAATTAAAGGAAGCAGACTATAGTGTACCCATACTGGTAAACCATTTGGTCCAGGAAAAAGTTGATCCTGCTCATCTTTCACCACCCCTTGAAATTTATAGATAACGTGCATGAATTTAGGGTACTGCCTACGATTTGGCAGCTCAGCTTCATTCTGCTGATTGTAGAAAAGCGGTCCTCCTAATTGTTCATACTCATCTACATCAAGACCAAATATTTTTAGAGATCCCCTTCGCAAGGTATTATGCCTTTCCTCTTCCTCTTTGATTTTTTTTATCCTTATTTTTTCCTTCCTGGAGTAAGGGGTAAGAAGGATACCTTCTTTCTTTTTATCAAATGTTGTAAAAATATTTGCATATGTCCGCCTCAGAGAAGTAACCTCGGCAAAGTGTAGCGTGTGCCTTGGTACTGTTTGTTGGTATTTTTTTAGAGATTGTTCCGTTGATAGGAATAAACCCCCGTACTGCGGATATATATCCATAAAGAATCTTTTTTGTAAAAATAACAAATATTTAGATTTTGTCAACTCTCTGAAACCCTTTGAAAATGCTATAGTTTTTGGATGGAACAAAATCTGGAACACCTGCGTCACTCACTCGCCCACTTACTGGGTGCTGCCGTACTCGAACTCTACCCTACTGCAAAGCTCACCCTGGGTCCGGCAATAGATGACGGCTTCTATTACGATGTAAAGTTTGAAGAGCCGATCGGAATAAACGATCTTCCTAAAATTGAAAAGAAAATGAAAGCACTCCTCCCTGCCTGGAAAAATGTTTCATCACGAGAAGTTTCAAAAGAAGAAGCGATTGATTTTTATAAAGAAAATGAGTTTAAAAAAGAACTGATTGAAGAAATTGCCGCGCGAGGCGAACTAATCACTCTGTACACTATGGGATCTTTTATAGATCTCTGCCGCGGCGGACACGTTGATGACTTAAGCACTATCGACCCAGACTCATTTAAACTAGACCGCGTTGCCGGCGCCTACTGGCGCGGGAACGAACAGAACCCCATGCTCACCCGCATCTACGGTCTCGCCTTTGAATCGAAAGAAGTGCTCGCGGAGTACCTGCATAACCGCGAAGAGGCTGAGAAGCGCGACCACCGCAAACTTGGCAAAGAACTCGGTCTCTTTACCTTTTCTCCCTTAGTTGGTGCCGGTCTTCCTATTTGGCTTCCGCATGGCGCAACCGTGCGGCGTATTTTAGAGCGATTTATTGTAGACACTGAGCTTGAGTGGGGCTACCTGCATGTGAATACACCCGACATCGCAAAACTTGATCTCTATCGCACCTCGGGTCACTACCCGTACTACAAAGATTCTATGTATGCACCCATACAAATTGATGATGAAGAATTCATGCTTCGCCCGATGACCTGCCCGCACCACTTTCAAGTTTTCTCAGACAGCCCAAAGAGCTACCGTGATTTACCCATGCGCATTGCCGAACTGGCAAAGCTCTACCGTTATGAAGCCTCAGGCGAGCTCACGGGATTAGTGCGCGTACGCGGCTTTTGCCTGGCAGATGCTCATATTATTTGTGCCGATGCAGAACAAGCAACCGCAGAAGTAGGCAAGGCACTCGACTTGATCGAGTACGTTGCCGGCGTGTTCGGCTTGGCATCGGGGGTAGATTACTGGTACCGACTCTCTCTTGGTGACCGAAGTGACGAAAAAAAATATTACAAAAATGATGAGGCGTGGGATACCGGCGAAGCACTATTGCGCAGCATTTTGAAAAACCGAAGTGCCCGTTTCGACGAAGCACCGGGAGAAGCTGCATTCTATGGACCAAAAATTGATATTCAAATGAAAGATGTTCGCGGAAAAGAAAACACCGCCTTTACAGTTCAGTACGACTTCTGCATGCCCGACCGATTCAACCTTGAGTACACCGATAAAGATGGTACAAAAAAGCGGCCACTTGTTATCCACCGATCTTCAATTGGCGCCATAGAGCGCGTGATGGCATTCTTGATCGAGCACTACGCCGGCGCGTTTCCTACCTGGCTCTCGCCGGTGCAGGTTGCGATTTTGCCCGTCGGAGGATCGCAGCAGGAGTACGCAGCGGCACTATTTGAAAAACTAAAAAACAAAGGAGTTCGAGCAGAACTTCTAACTGATGACAGTCTCGGCAAGCGCATCCGCGAGGCAAAAACAAAAAAAATCCCCTACCAGATTATTGTCGGAGACAAAGAAAAAGATACAGAAACAATAACAGTTGAGGGGAGAAACAGCCTAAAACTAGAGCAGATACCACTCCAACAATTTACCGAACGAATAGGAGAAGAAATAAACACGAGAAAAGATCAGTAGCAAGCGGCTGCTCGTATACCGTGTGCTACACTTGAGCATATGGAAAATAATAATGTATACAATTTACTCAATCAGCTCACCCAAGAATCAAAAAGCCTGTGGCGCATTAAGAAAAATTACTTGAAAGAAGCAAAATCAAAAACGCTGAAAGATTTTTGGACAAAACTGGCAAAAGATAAAGAAAGCCACATAAAAGAGCTAAAGAATTTGATTAAGGGAGAAATGAAGTAAGAAGTTGATAGTAATATAAAAAACCGCCAAATTTGGCGGTTTTTTATTCTTTAAGGATCGGAATTCCTATACTATAGCTGTTTCAGATATTTTGCCGAAACCCACCCAGTAATAGTGGGGAACTGCATTTTTACCCACACTGAATCATCGGGGAGATTTTGAATTTCTAGCACATTACCAATAGTGAGATTATCAACAATGCCGATAACAGTACCATCTGGCGCTGCATCTCGAACATTGAGTGTAGACATGACTGTAACCTGCGCCTGTGTTACTGGAGCAGCTGTATTGTTCACCGTAAATGAAACTGCGGTAGATGTTTTTACATTCCCGGCTGCGTCTTTTGCGATAGCCTGTAAGGTATGTGTACCGTCAGCAATAGTGGTTGAATCACCTACAAATGCGTATGGAGCAGTAGTCATAGTGATTAAGTTAGTACTGTAATCAAGGACAAACCGAACTTCAGTTACTCCAACATTGTCAGAAGCTTCTGCAGCTATTGCGACCGTAGTACCTGAAACAGTAGCACCCTGTAACGGAGAAGTAACCGTAACAGCTGGAGCAGTGGTATCTTGTGCGGACTGCTTTTTAACTTCAACAATAACGTCATCGCTCGCATTTGCTCCTTTATTGTCGGTAACGGTGAGTCTAAAGGTATAGGTTCCCTGTTTAAGTCCGGTAATATTTGTTGCAGCAGCAGATGGCGAACTAATCACTGCAGAGCCACCTGAAATCTTTTTCCATGCGTAGCTTGCAATAATGCCATCTGTATCATTTCCTGAACCACTTAAGATAGTTGAGTTTTTTGGTAGGATAACTACCTGATCAGCTCCTGCATTTGCAGTGGGCGGTACATTTGAAAGGACAGCGTTGACAACCACCTGCATATCATCACTTCCGGTTGCGCCTTTGCTATCAGTTGCAGTCAAACGAAAGATGTATGTGCCCTGCGTAAGCCCTGTTACGGTAGTAGTGAGTGCGGTTGGTGAACTAATTGTTGCAGTACCTCCTGAAACTTTAGCCCAGAGATAAGATAGTGCGTCGCCATTAGGATCACTTGCTGTTCCGGTAATAGTTACCGAGTTCGTTGGCAAAGTAATGGTTTGGTCAGCCCCCGCGTTTGTGGTTGGTGGATTATTAGGCGCAGGATTTACCATAACCATAGTACTTGCTTTTGCAGTTGCTCCCTGATTATCGGTAACGGTCAGCTCAAAGGTATACACTCCTGCTACTGACAAGCCGCTTACTGTAGTACTGCTTGCGGTTGGCAAAGCAATATTTACTGCAACTGGACCAGCAGTTTGCTGCCATAGATAGCTACTGATAAATCCATCT
>DATIBQ010000013.1:0-7095 GCA_035457445.1 Minisyncoccota bacterium | reverse complement strand
TGAGAGTGTAGAGTTAAAAAGAGTATTGATTAAATACAACCCTTTTTTTCACCCTGGCATTATGGTTCGTCGGAAAGTATTCGATGCTGTCGGTTTTTATGATGAAGCGTGGCGGTTTGCGCAAGATTATGAACTCTATTTTAGAGTTGCTAAATTATTTGAATTAGCAAATGTACCGCAGGTACTACTTCGTTACCGAGAAACATTCGGATCAATTACTGGGAGTAAGAATAGGAAACAGATCGGGTTTGTCTTAAAGGCAAAGCGAAAGGCGATTCGAGAAGGGCAATATTCAAGGATTCACTACTTTGATCTTTTACATACATACATAAGCTGGATATTGCCTATATGGATAAAACGGTTCTTCAAAAAAATAGTGCAATGAAAATACTCTATTTAATTACAAAATCAGAGATAGGAGGTGCACAGACACACGTACTTCAACTTGTTGAATATTTTTCTGGCCAGGGACATACAGTTGCAGTGATGGCGTATCCGGGCGGTCCCCTTGAGGCACGGGTACGCGCAGCGGGGGCTAAATTTTACCCAAACAATTTTTTTTCAAACTCGTATAATCCATTTCGTATAATTAGAGCAATGCGAGTAATACAAAAAACAGTTGAAGAATTTTCTCCCGACCTTGTTCACTGTCATAGCTCAGCTGCGAGTGTTGTGGGAAGGCTTGTGCTGAGAGGGAAGGTGCCAACAATCTATACGGCGCACGGGTGGGCATTTACCGAGCGAGCACCATTTCTAAGGAGACACATTGCACAAATAGTCGAGCGGTTGGTGTCCCGGTATACAGCAAAAACCATTTGTGTTTCTAAAGCTGATTACGAGCTCTCGCTGCGTAATGGGGTAGGGAATGAAAAAAATACTGTTATTGTTTATAATGGCATATCAACAAGGGGAGACTTTTTTGTGAGAAAGGAACGTGATATGGTAACAGTTCTTTTTGTTGGGCGTCTCGCGTACCCAAAAGAACCGCTCTTGCTTATTGAAGCATTTGCGGCACTGCTGGAAGATAGTAAGAAGAAAGCAGAACTTGTATTTATTGGTGAGGGTACCCTGCGAACGGATGCAGAGAAATTAGTTATTACACATCAGTTAGAGCAGTACGTTATCTTTCGTGGTTCTGTAGAGCCAGCTGTTGTTATTGATGCAATGAGGCATGCTGACATTTTTGTATTACTTTCACGACATGAAGGGTTTCCGATGACAATACTTGAGGCGATGAGTGTGGGATTGCCAGTAGTCGCCTCAAATGTTGGCGGTATCCCCGAGCAGGTTAGCGCAGCTTCGGGTGTACTCGTAGAGAATAACCCCGATTCTGTCGCCAAAGCGCTCCTAGTGCTCATTAAAAATAAATCTCTCCGCCTTGCTCTGGGGGACGCTGCGCGAGCGCGAATTGTAGAAGAATTTTCCCTTGAAATTTTCTTACAAAAAACAGAAGCAGTGTACAAAGAAGTGCTTATGCAACAAAAGACTTCTTAATATCAATAATAAATTCTGTTTTTAAAAGTATAAGTACCCCGACGTATACTATTATCCCCACTGGGATAATAACGAGTAATGGTGTACTCCATGAAAGGAGTGCTAGCACAGCGGTTCCCATACTTGCAAGCGCTACAAACATTTTAGTAATCTCTTTTTTAATATTGAACACATAGTGCTTTCGAACTGCTCGGAAAAGAATAGTATTTACCACGAGTTGGACGCAGAGTGTGGCAACAGCAGAGCCTGCAATTCCGTAACGGGGGATAAACAAGAAATCCAGTGCGATGTTTATGATCGCTCCGATACCGCTCGAGACAATAAACACTTTCTGACGATTCTCTGCAAACAGTAAGTAGTAAAAGATAATACCCGGAAAAATTGGCAACAGAGTAACAAGAAGTATTTTGAATGTTGGCACTGCGCCAACGTAGCTATATCCAAAAATGGCATTAATAAATGGTTTGGCAATAAGGAGACCGCCGAGGACTATGGGGGTCGCAAGGAGGATTGAAGCGAGCACTGCCTTGCGAACGAGCACTTGTGCCTGTGCGGTGTTTCCTTCCTTAACGAGTGTGCTCATAATGGGAAATAGGCTGGTACCCAAGAATCCAGGGAGAAGGTAGAGGAGGCTCATTGGCCGTTGGGCAGCGCCGTATAAGCCAAGCGTCTCTGCAGAGTTCCATACGCCGATGATGACCGAGTCAATGTTGGTCATGAGCACATTGAATATTCCCACGATCGCAAATGGCAAGGTCGTGCTCAGGATCGGAATGATGAGTTGCCGCTTGATACGCGAAAAAATCCTTGTGATACTTTTACGAAATGATACAGCGAGTATCAAAAAACCTGCTCCGCTGCCAACCATGTAGCCGATCGCCAGCGCCAGCGCAGTCGGTTTGATGAGGAGTGCTCCCAGGCAGAAAGCGGTGAGGCAGGCTTCAGTCGCAAGTTCAAATCCGGCTTCGGACTGCATCTGATTCCGTGATCGAATAATGGAATAGATGAAGCTTCGTAAGCCGTCGAAAGCGAGTAGGAGTGCAATGATAACTAAAAGTGGTTTTGCTTCATCGAACTTCGCAATCAATGGTCCAAAAATAATAATGAGTAAAGTAGAGCATATAATAAGCGCCAATTTCGTAAACGATAATGTTGAAATATAAAACTCATCTTTTTCCGACCGCTTCGCGAGTTCCCGAGTAAGGAGACCTGAAAGCCCCACATCAGCAAATATGGTGAATAGGGCAGCGAGACTCATTGCATAGGTAAAGAAACCA
The DNA here is from genome assembly GCA_035457445.1 of Minisyncoccota bacterium. Lineage (GTDB taxonomy): Bacteria > Patescibacteriota > Minisyncoccia > Phycocordibacterales > UBA9973 > DATIBQ01. Next base: position 4,324 of record DATIBQ010000013.1, on the reverse strand, counting down.
TAGTGTTCCGTACCCAGCAGTCGAGCCGCAAAAATAATAACAATACTTCGAATAATCCGACTGACGGTAGTGCTTGCTGCGAGCCAAAATGTATTTTTTAATAGTGTCTGCCGGAGCGTGGTATTGGTGAATAAAAATTTCCTTATTCGATTCATAACTGTTTCCTCATCATACACCAGGTCTCATAAATTATTTTGCTGAAAAAAAGTATTATAATTTTTGATTTAAAACTTCCTTCTTAAAATGTTTTAAATAAGCGATGATGATAAAACTTATAATCACCATTAAAAACCACGAGGTTACTTTGCTGGTGCTTACGAGGCTCCACTGGTGCACTTGATCGGGGTACTCCCAGGCGCCCCAGTAGGTAGAGATATTTTCGGCAACCCAAATAAAGAAAGCGATAAGTAGAAAGGAAATACTGAGCGGCATATACCGACGTTTATCGGTAATAGTAAAATAGACGCGTGTGTTCCAAAAAAAGATAAAGATGAGCGGAATGAGGATCCATCTGGCATCTGGAAGATAATGATTGGTAAAGAAATTTATATACACTAAGGCACATAAAATAACACTAAATAGATAACTACTGTAATTTTTTAATTCAAGTTTGAACATTTTCCACGCTTGGCTTATGTAGCTGCCGACTGCTGCATACATAAATCCGCTGTAGAGGGGCACGGTTCCAATTTTAAAGAAGCCATTTTCTGGGTAACTCCAAGATCCGATCAGGGGGTTTGTTTTATATAACTCAAGAATGAGCCCGATAATATGAAACAAAAAAATGACTTTTACTTCATCCTTTGTTTCAAGTTTTGTTGCATACAGTATTACTTGGATCAGTACGGAGGCGAGAAAGAGAAAGTCGTACCGTGCCAAGCCAAACAGAGAAATGTGGTTTGATAAGAAAAGGAGGATGAAAAAAGATCCTGCAAAAATACACGACTGGGCTTGTTTAATGCCAAAAACAAAAAATTCTGCTGCCCATTTCTGTACTGTTTTCATGTACTGCTTTAGTGGGTAAAAATAATCTGGATTGTTTTGGCGAGGATGCCGATATCGAGGAGGAGCGACCGGTGGCGGAGGTAGTAGAGATCGTACTCGAACTTTTCGCGGGAGTCTTCAATGGTGCGGGCATAACGGTATTTAATTTGTGCCCAGCCGGTAAACCCAGGTTTTATAGCGTGGCGCAGGAAGTAGAAAGGGATTTCTTTTTCAAGCATTATTACAAATTCAGGTCGTTCGGGGCGGGGACCAACAAGGGCAATGTCGCCGCGGATGATATTCCACATTTGTGGTAGTTCATCGATGTGCAGTGTACATAAAATGTTTCCAACTTTTGTTCTACGATTATCTTTTTTCTCTGCCCACTGTGCTCCTGCAATTTCAGCTGACCCATCGGGGGCGAGCGCTTTCATGCTGCGGAATTTATACACGGTAAAAATATTGCCGTGTTCCCCAACTCGTTTTTGTTGTATGAAAATTGGTCGACCATCTTCAATTAAAATTGCCAGCGCTGCCACTAAAAGAAATGGTGAAGAAATAATGAGCACACTTGTGGCAATGACTATTTCAAATAATCGATAAAAGATCGTTTTTCGTTCTTGTGATTTTTGCTCCAAGAGCGAAAAGGCATCTTCAGCGGTAAAGTGGGCAAGGGGGATTCGACCAAAAAGTTCTTCAAACGCGCCGCGCACGGTAATTATTGAAACAGCAGTGTGCGCGGCGCGTTCAACCTCTTGGACACCAATGTCTTTTGCAATAACGAGCATATCTACCGGAAGGTCTGCTGCGAGGTATGCATCGAGTGTTTTAGCAATACCAACAGTAGTGCCAAGGTGTGGGTGTGCGGTAAGCGCTTCTTGGAGGTGGGTTGTTTCGGCACTCTCTCCGATAAAAAATATGCGCCGAGCAAGTGAGCGGGCGAACAGGTGAAAGAATATTCTGCGCCACACAGTGAGCAGGATAAAAAATCCTGCTGCCAGTATTACGAGATTTGTTTTTGGGGAAATTCCAAACTTTGGAAAGATATAGAAAAAGAGGGCAGTGATACCCCCCCCGAGTACTGCAGCAAGTGCGAATCGACCAATAGAACGAGGGGTGGCAACAGTGCTCTGGATGTCGTAGAGGTTGGTGATGTAATTGATAATCAGGAAGAGGAAGAGTGGTACTGCAAATGCTTGAGCGTAAAAGGCTACGATGCCCGTTTGAGGGGTGCCACTCGTTTCAGCAGCGATCATGAGCAAGAGGGCGGCAGCGAAGCAGAGGGTGTCGCCGACAAGGAGGGTGGTGATGCGAGAGCTGTTCATATGTAGGTTAGTTAGTTCTAATACAGAAATATTATTTTGGCAATAGATTGTATTGTAAATATATTGACAGAACGTTGTAGTATACTGATCGAATATGAATATAGAAAAGATTGCCATTGTTGGTATGGGGGTAGTAGGGAATGGAATGGATCAATTGCTCAAAAAGCGTTTTACCACTGTTCCGTATGATATTGACGGCTCAAAAGAAGCGGTACAGACTTGTGATATGGCAATAGTGTGTGTTCCTACCCCAATGCGCGATGATGGGTCGTGTGATATTTCAGCGGTGGAGGAAGTTGTAAGCTGGCTTGAAACACCGCTTATTCTCATTAAAAGCACTATCCCCCCAGGGACTACAAGAATGCTCCGGGAGAAATACCAGAAGAAGATAAATTTCTCTCCTGAATATATGGGCGAAAGTGCCTATTTTACGCCGTACTGGAAATACCCCGATCCTAAGCGCGCAGAGACACACACTTTTGTTATTGTTGGTGGAAACGAAGCAAGCGATATACTTAATGTGTTTATGAAGGTGATGTCAGTAGATACACATTATGTGGTCGCAACTGCTGAGGAAGCAGAATTAACAAAATATATGGAAAATACATTTTTCGCTACAAAAGTTTCTTTTTGTAATGAGTTTTATGATATTGCTAAAGGGTATGGTGTTGATTACAAGCGCCTCCGTGAATTATGGCTCTTAGATTCGCGTATTAATCCAAATCACACACTTGTATTTGAAGATAATAGAGGGTGGGGAGGTAAGTGTTACCCAAAGGATGTACATGCAATTATTAAGGCAGCAGAGAATATTGACTATGATCCACTCCTACTTAAAGCGGTAGTCGCGTCGAATAAAAAGGTGAGAAAAGGAGATAGGTAGATTGTTTAAAAAACAGTCACTATTGCAATTTAAAAGGTAGTAGGTATAGAATTCACGGATATGGAACAGAATATGAATAAGAATCAGTTACCAGCAGGGAAACCAAAGAGTAGCAAGACACTCTGGTTTTCGATGCTCGGGGCATTGCTTTTAATTATTTTAGTAGTTGCTGCACCGCGGCTTAAGCGTGGCAGCGATATAGAAGCTCCAGCGCTTGATGATACTGAACTCGGAGCGGGGGCAGAATTATCACCTGCGCCTGAATCGGCAGCACCAAAAGTACTTTCTCGAACTGAAGCTGCTGCTAAGTATGCAGGGCAGCGAATGGAGTTTTCGCTCGATTGTAAGGCAGCACCGGCAACAGTTGCAGTAAAGCAGGGAGCAACTGTCATGCTCGACAATCAGTCAAATAAGCCGCACACGGTTGCTCTTGCCGGAAAGCTCTATGCAATTGGCGCCTACAAGTACCGTACCGTAACGCTTGCAACACTCGGCTCGTTCCCTGTTGCCTGCGATGAAGCGCAGAATGCAGGGGCATTTATCGTACAGGAATAGTTTTTAACGAATGGTATAAAAGTCAAAACCCGCTGTAGATGGCGGGTTTTGACTTTTACTGGACTGTTCGGTATAGTGGCGTTTGTGTAGATTGAAGACAGTAGGTCCTTTGTGTTTAAACAGGGGGTAATCTGCCAGAGGGCAGACCTGCCGAGGTCGAAATTCTCGTTCACTACACAGTAGTTTACTTTGTAAAAAAATAGTATGGCAATTTCAAAAGACAAAAAGAAAGAGATAGTGTCTTCTTTTGAAACGATCATCAACAGTGCGCAGTCAATCGTCTTTGTCCAGTTTTCAAAACTGACAGTAAAAGACGCAAATAGTCTCCGCCGCAAACTCCAGGCTTCTGAGGTGGGCTATAAGGTAGGGAAGAAGACGCTCTTGAAGCGTGTCCTTGCTACTCAAGGCTATACCGGAACGTTGCCTGATCTTCCGGGTGAGATTGCGATTGCGTATGGCACTGATGCTCTGGCTCCTGCCCGCGAGCTCTACGAGTTTGCAAAGGAGCACAAGGGCGCGGTTTCAATTGTTGGTGGTGTGTTTGAAGGAATGTATAAAACCAAAGAAGAGATGATGG
>DATIBQ010000012.1:0-8198 GCA_035457445.1 Minisyncoccota bacterium | reverse complement strand
ATTAGCTGTTGAACCGGAATTCTTTGTTACAAAGGTGGGAGCCAAAAGGTACCGGCTCTATGTCGTATTCAATAACATCCCCGAAGACTCTGTTCTTTTTGGACCAGAGAAAACCCCTGAAAATGGATGTATTGTTTTTGGTAAGCGGATGATATTTTCGTTCGCACATGAAAATAATGGAGTAAAACTGATGCGAGACCCTGCTTCGCGCGGCAAAAATGATCTCAGGATTCGACGTGCTTCAGTTATGACCTCTGAGCAACATGTAACCAAAAAACGAGTTAACGGTAAAAAGGTGAGCGATACAACAGAAATTCCAGTACAGATTAAGAATACATATCGGAGTGAAGAATTTTCCGGCAGTCCTCGATTTTTTCAAGTGTTTAAGGTTGTAACTGTAGAAACAAGAAAAGAAAATGGGACAATAGAGTATTTTACGCCCACTCGTATTACCGGATCTGTGCGGTATCATGTTAATAGTCAGAATCCAAAAAAAATGGATGGAGAATTTGAGCAAGTACAAGTAAGGACGGCGCATTTTGATATTGAATTGCCTAAGAGTCGCAAAAAAGTTCATAAATAAGGTTATTACCCCCTGAAATCCAGGGGGTTTTCAGCGGTTGACAATGCTTTTCCGATGTATATAATAGCCTTCTACCTGTGGGAAAGCCCTGGGTTTGTTTTTTGAAAAGCAAATCGAGAATGTAGAGAATGCGAGTTCTCAAAGGTTTATTCCAACGCCCGGAGCATGAGCTACTGCGGGCGGTTACATTAAAGTAAAGCAAAAGAACATATTCACATTTCTTTTGCCTCGTTCTAGTTTTTTGCCTTCGGGCGAAAGCTTTTAATGAGAGTTTGATCCTAGCTCAGGATGAACGCTGGCGGCATGGATAAGGCATGCAAGTCGAACGAATCAGTCCACGGAAGCTACAAGAGACCCCAAGTAGCAATACAAGGGGAATTGAGTGGTGGATGTGGTTTGCTGGTTAGTGGCAGACGAGGTAGTAAAACATAGGTACGCACCCCCGAGTCGCGAATAACGCACCGAAAGGTGTGCTAACACGCGATAGTCCCTCCGGGGTAAAGATTTATCGCTTGGGGAGCGGCCTGTGACGTATCAGCTAGTTGGTAAGGTAATGGCTTACCAAGGCTATGACGCGTAGGGGAGGTGAGAGCCTGACCCCCACCGATGGGACTGAGACACGGCCCATACACCTACGGGTGGCTGCAGTCAAGAACCTTCCACAATGGACGAAAGTCTGATGGAGCGATGCCGCGTGATTGATGAAGCGCTTCGGCGTGTAAAGGTCTTTTATGAGGGAAGAAGTTTATTGACGGTACCTCATGAATAAGGGGCTCCTAACTCTGTGCCAGCAGGAGCGGTAATACAGAGGCCCCTAGTGTTATCCGGAATTATTGGGCGTAAAGGGTGCGTAGGTTGCGCTGTTAGTCAATTGTGAAAGCCCGGGGCTTAACCTCGGAGACGCGATTGATACGGCAGTGCTTGAGTATGTAAGGGGTGTGCGGAACTCATGGTGTAGGGGTGAAATCCGTTGATATCATGGGGAACACCAAAAGCGAAGGCAGCACACTGGTACAGTACTGACGCTGAAGCACGAAAGCGTGGGTAGCGAATGGGATTAGATACCCCAGTAGTCCACGCCCTAAACGATGATCACTAGCTTTTCGGAGTATCGACCCTCTGAGAGGCGAAGCTAACGCGTTAAGTGATCCGCCTGGGAAGTACGGCCGCAAGGCTAAAACTCAAAGGAATAGACGGGGACTCGCACAAGCGGTGGATTATGTGGTTTAATTCGTAGGTAAACGAAGAACCTTACCAAGGCTAGAAATCCAATCGAAGGCAGTAAGAAACTATTGTCGTCCGCAAGGACGGTTGGACAGGTGATGCATGGCCGTCGTCAGTTCGTGGTTTGAATTGTTCCCTTAAGTGGGCTAACGAACGCAACCCTCGTCGTCTGTTATACGTGTCAGGCGAGACTGCCCAGCCCTTTGCGCACGAACGCAAAGGGCAATAACCAATAACACAAATACCAAATTCCAAACACGAAACGTTTGATTATTGGTGCTTGGATATTGATTATTCCTTTGTTCGCTTCGCGAACAAAGGGCTGGGAGGAAGGAGAGGATGACGCCAGGTCAGCATGTCCCTTGATGCCTTGGGCCACACACATAATACAATGGTTACTACAGTGGGTAGCGACGGAGCGATCCTGAGCCAATCCTCAAAGGTAGCCCTAGTTCGGATTGAAGTCTGCAACTCGACTTCATGAAGCTGGAATCGCTAGTAATCGCAGGTCAGCCAAACTGCGGTGAATACGTTCTCGAGTCTTGTACTCACCGCCCGTCAATTCAAGGGAGCCGGGAGTACCCGAAATCTCCTCACAAGAGGGGCCTACGGTAAGCTCGGTGACAGGGAATAAGTCGTAACAAGGCACGGCTAGCGGAAGCTGGTCGTGGAATAACTCAAAGAGAAACTTGTTCTGTGTTTATTCACAGAATTGATCCGGTCGCTCTCGACGCAAGTCGAGGTACAAAAAATGGTGGTTTGGCATTCTCCAAACTCCCTGTGCAAGGGTGAGCGCACACAAAACCGTTTCTACGCATCAATTGAGCGCGGAAGCGGTAGAACGAGGCAAAAGAAAGGTGAATATGAACAACAACGCAAAAAAAGCAGTAATTATTGGTATCACTATACTAATCGCTACTGCTTTTTTTGCTGTCTGGAAAAGTTATAGAATGCCAGCGAGTACTGAAGCAGTAACTCCGCAGGCGATGAGCGAGCAAAGTACTGGTCCTCGGGTAACCATCGGAGATACTACAATCACAGTAACAGTTGCCGATACTGAAGCAGTGCGGCAGCAGGGGCTTTCAGGAAAAGAATCACTTGCTCAAGATGAAGGCATGCTGTTTTTCTTTGATACCCCGGGGAAATATGGGTTTTGGATGAAGGACATGCACTTTCCGATTGATATTATATGGATAGACGCAGGGTGGCAGATTGTCGATGTTACTCACACGCTCACTCCTGAAACATATCCAAAAGTATTTTTTCCACAGGCGTCGGTACAGTATGTGCTTGAAGTACCGGCTGGTTTTTCCACACAACACAAACTTTTAATTGGGCAATTAGTGCAGTTTGAAAAATAACTTCGAAACATTGGTAAAAACTACGCTCACATAATACTCTCTCGGCGAGCTCCTTTACAAATTATTTTTTTCATTTCGCGAGCCGAAAAAAAATGATGCACCATACCTTTTACCCGAAAATTTTTTGTATACTGCTCTATCTATGATTGCCTTGATGGTGCGAAAACGGAGCGGATCAGTGGTTGATTTTGATCAAGCACGTATTGAGCGTGCTATTGCAAAGGCATATGCTGCAACCAGCACTGGTCTGCCGGATGCAGAGCTCTCGGAGCTCGTTGAGCGTATTCTTACAGAGATTGAAAAAACCTTTGGCGAGCAGCTTATTCCCTCTGTTGAGGAAATTCAAAATATTGTCGAAAAAGCAATTGCAACGAAGGGAGATTTTGATGTTGCAAAAGCGTACATTTTATACCGAGAGGAGCGAAATAAAGAGCGCAAGCGGGATATTTTCAAAAAAAGAGTCTATCTTAAGCCCTATGAATACCCAGAACTCTACGAGTACGTGAGCGCCATTCGGCACTCGTACTGGATTCATACTGAATTTAACTTTGTCGGTGACATTCAGAATTTTAAAGTAAATGTTACCGAAGCAGAGCGAAATGTTATCAAAAATGCAATGCTCGCTATTGCCCAGATTGAAGTTGCCGTCAAAACATTCTGGGGAGATATCTATAAAAAGCTCCCCAAGCCAGAAATCGGAGCAGTCGGCGCAACCTTTGCAGAAAGTGAGGTCCGCCATACCGACGCTTACGCGCACTTGCTCGAAATACTCGGGCTCAACGAAGCATTCAAGAGTATCGGCGATGTTCCTGCGCTCATGAAGCGTGTCCACTACCTTGAAAAGTCTCTGGCGAATGCGCGGAGCGAGGAAAACCGGGAATATAGCCAAGCAATTCTCCTCTTCTCGCTCTTTATCGAGCACGTTTCGCTCTTCTCTCAGTTCTTGGTTATCATGTCCTTTAATAAGCACAAAAATTTGTTTAAAGGGATATCAAATGCCGTTGAGGCAACATCAAAAGAAGAACAAATTCATGGATTATTCGGAATCGAACTGATCAATATCATCAAAGAAGAGCACCCAGAATGGTTTGATGCAGAATTTGAAGAGGGTGTAGTCAAGATATGCAAAGAGGCGTTTGAGTCAGAGACTCAGGTGGTAGAGTGGATTTTTGAAAAAGGAGAGCTTGAGTTTATGTCAAAAGCAGTGGTTATCGAGTTTATTAAGCAGCGCTTTAATAGCTCGTTGCAAAGTATCGGTATTCGCACCATCTTTCCGACCGATGAAAAGCTGCTCAAAGAATCAGACTGGTTTTACGATGAAGTTATTGCGACAAAGCATGGAGACTTTTTTAACAAAAAATCGATCAATTACAATAAAAAAAGTAAAAGTATCACCAGCGATGATCTCTTTTAACAGAAATCGCATTAACAGCGTAAACGTAAGACACAGCACATGTATTGGTTAAACGAAAACAGTAGAAAATTTTTGAAAAAAGGGTATCTCATCGGAGAGATGACCGCTGAGGAGCGCATTCGCGAGATCGCCGAGATCGCGGAGCGGCACCTTGCGAAGCCGGGATTTGCCGACAAGTTTTACGACTACATGTCGCGCGGCTTCTACTCGCTCGCGACTCCTATCTGGGCAAACTACGGCTATTCTCGCGGACTTCCAATCAGCTGTTTCGGGTCTTTCGTTGACGATGACATGTCGCGTATCCTCTATACTCATGCTGAAGTTGGCATGATGACCAAGTATGGCGGCGGTACATCCCTATATTTAGGAGGGTTGCGTCCTCGCGGTTCGCTCATCAAAGACAACGGGCACTCGTCGGGGTCGGTGCACTTTTTGGAACTCTTCGATAACCTTATCAATATCGTCAGTCAAGGCACCGTTCGCCGCGGACACTGCGCACCGTACCTTCCGGTTGAGCACGATGATATTGAGGAGTATTTGAATATTGGAAAGGAGGGACATCCGATTCAGGAATCTACGTACGCTGTTACCGTGGGAGATGTATGGCTTAAGGCGATGATCGGCGGTGATCAGGAGAAGCGAAAGATATGGGCAAAGATTATTCAGCGCAGAACCGAGATCGGGTATCCGTATATTTTCTTTAGTGACACGGTGAATAATAATACCGTTGAGGTGTATAAAGATAAGGGTATGAGAATTCATAATAGCAACCTCTGTTCTGAGATCTGTCTTCCGACTGCGGACGATATCTCATTCGTCTGCTGTCTCTCTTCGATCAACATCCGTCACTACCATGAGTGGAAAGATACTGATGCTGTTGAAACGCTTGCTATGTTCCTCGATACCGTGATTGGGGAGTTTGTCGAGCGGCTCGAGAGCTTCCGCGACAGTACTGATCCTCACAAACAGTCCGCGTTCTACTTTATGCAGCGTGCGCACAAGTTTGCAAAAGAGCACCGCGCGCTGGGTTTGGGTGTGCTCGGCTGGCACACGTTCCTGCAGGAGAACAACATTTCTTTTGAAAGCCCTGAAGCGGCAGCTCTCAACGAAGAAGTGTTTAAACTTATTCGCGAAAAGGCATACAAGGCTTCAGTGGATATGGCAAAAGAATACGGCGAGCCAGAAGTATTAAAGGGGTACGGTCGTCGAAATACAACACTCCTTGCAATTGCTCCAACCACATCTTCCGCGTTTATCTTGGGGCAGGTTTCTCAAGGTATTGAGCCGCTCATGTCAAACGCGTTTGTGAAAGATGTAGATAAAATGAAAGTAACGATTAAGAACCCAACGCTTGAAACATTGCTTGAAGAAAAAGGGATGAATACCACTGAGGTATGGAAGAATATTCGCGACAACGATGGTTCAGTCCAGCATCTCGATTTTCTCACTGAGCACGAAAAGAAAGTATTCCGCACTTTTAGCGAAATTGATCAAAAAGTGATTATCGAGCAGGCTGCCGAGCGTCAAAAGTATATTGATCAAGCGCAGTCGCTCAATATTATGATTGACCCAACAATCTCGGCGAAGGATCTCAACTCGCTGTACCTCTATGCGTGGGAGAAGGGAATTAAAACCCTCTACTACCAGCACAGTATGAACGCAGCGCAGCAGTTTGGCAGAAAGAAGCTCCAAGAGCAGGATGCAAAAAAGCCCAAGGTGAGGATTATTGAAGATAATGTCTGTGTTGGCTGTGAGGCGTAACTGAAAAATAAAAAACTGTAGCTAACGCTACAGTTTTTGCTTACTCGCCAATGTCTTCATAAGATACATCTTCAATTGCTTTTACAAAAGGGTTTAGATTTTCAATTGGTATTTCAAAAATTAACAAATCTCTTTTAGTGATTTCTTTAATTAATATTTTAGCAAATGATAAGGTTGAACTGCTTAAAGTACCGAATTTTATATACGGAATAACTTTAATGCCTTCCTCTTTTGCTATGGTGATTAATGTAAGCACAAAGTAGATAGATTCAGCTGTTGATAGTCCGTATTCAAATCCAAGGTCTACCATGAGATAATCTATCTCCAGAACATCAGCTAACCGTATTAAACGCTGTCTAAGAGGTACCTCTTGTATTAGTAAAATGGGGAGAATAAGTTCTTTTTGAACTATGCGGAAGCGATACTCATTATGAGAATTGCTATCAAATAATTTTGATTGGTACTCATCAAAGAGTATCACAGTGGTTTTATGTTCCATTGTTTATTTTTTTATAAATCCTACATTTATTGCATTTTTTGTCAACTATTGTATAGTATTTTTGTTGTACCGAATGATCGCGCTAGTCAGTAATGATTGGTGAGGAAAGTCCGAACACACAACGATTAAATTCGTACAGGTAGCGGGTAACGCCCGTCGTGGGTAACCATAGGGCTGCGAACAGAAACGACCCGGTTAAGTCCGGCTGAAACGGCTAAATGCCTATCTGTGTGCAAGGTCGTGTCGATGAAAATCGAAGTGCCGCTTGAGGGTAGTGGCAACATTACTCCCAGATAAATGATCACTAAAACAGAATTCGGCTTACGAGTACAATAATATGAAAAAGTCCGCCAAATCGGCGGACTTTTTCTGTTACAATAACACTACTATGTTCGAAAATAATTCTCCGTGGATCAAACAGCTCAATAGAACACGCCCAATCGAACCGCTCGATCAAAATATAGATACCGAAGTCGTCATTATTGGTGGAGGAATTGCGGGGGTAACATCAGCATACTTTATTCTCACGCAGACGAATAAAAAAGTACTCCTCATTGAGGCAAATAAAATTGCTCATGGAGCAACGGGGCACAACGCCGGACAAATTACTAGTTACTTTGAAAAACCATTTACCGAAATAGTTGCTGCCTATGGGTTGCATCGGGCAGCGCAGGCGCAACGAGCAATTGAAGAAGACGCTCGGGGATTGCTTGAGCATATATATTCTCATGCACAACTAAGTACTCCCCGATCTGAGTTTATGGGGTACGAAGGGTTGGCAACTCTTGCACATGTGCTCGAAATACTCCAAGAACTTGCAGTAAAAGCCGAAGCTGGTCTGCGTATTCGGCACCTTTTAGTAGCACGTGAATGGGACGAGCACCGGCTTATCCCTGCACAGTTTGCAGGACTCTATAGTTTAGTAAGTCAGAAAAACATTTTTTCTTTATTAGAAACAGAAAACAATATATACATTGCTGCTGCACCATTTCTCTCAGGTTGCATGAACAGCGCACTCTTTTCTGAAGAACTTGTTGGGTTTTTGCTTATTACCTATAAAGACCGTTTTATGCTCCGAGAACACACACCGGTATCTGCTATTGCGCTCGAGCGTGATGAAGTTGTTTTGAGTGCAGGAACGAATACTATTTCGTGCGAGCAGGTATTATTGTGTACAAATGGATTTGAATCGGTGCAGATTACGAATAACGCAGGCGGGGATATTGATGGTAAATTTCATATGACTGTTGAAGGAGTCGTAGGATACATGGGAGCGTACAAAGAGTCGCTCACCAAGCAACCCTTTGCGGCGTGTTATGCAAACCCGTTGTATACAACAAACCGCGAGTACTATTA
>DATIBQ010000011.1:0-6428 GCA_035457445.1 Minisyncoccota bacterium | reverse complement strand
GATTGTTGCCGCAGTAGCGCGGTTAGTTCCAGTGTCAGAGCAGGTTGCTGGGCAAGAGAGTAGTACCGGGCAATTAGCGCAGGCGCCCGCAGCACCAAAACCGCTCTCGGTAACCGATGTGGTGCGTGTTGCAAATCCTGCTGTCGTTTCAATCGAGGCAACTAAAACAGTACCAACGTACGAAACACAGTACAGCACTCAAAACCCATTCGGCAGCATGTTCCCAGGGTTTTCATTCCAGCTCCCGAGTCGAAAACAGACTGGAACTGAGGAGAAGGTGGTGAGCGGCGGTACTGGATTCTTTGTTTCAAAAGATGGCTACTTGGTAACCAATCGGCACGTGGTTGAAGATACCGATGCAAAATACACTATTACCACTACCGGCGGAAAAAAGTACACCGCTACCGTTATTGCTCGTGATCAGGTGCTCGATGTCGCTATTCTTCGGGTAACAGGGAGTACGTTTTCGTACTTGAATTTGGGAGATTCTGACACGCTGGAACTCGGGCAAAGTGTGATCGCAATCGGTTTTGCGCTTGGTGAGTTTCAGAATTCGATTTCAACCGGGGTGATTTCAGGACTCTCACGCTCGATTGTTGCGGGTGGAGGTGCGGGTGGCACAGAGCAGCTCGACAAGGTGATTCAAACTGATGCAGCAATTAACCCGGGGAACTCGGGCGGACCACTGCTTGATATGACCGGAAAAGTAATTGGAGTAAATGTGGCAGTAGCACAGGGAAGTCAAAACGTTGGTTTTTCGCTCCCGATAAATTCGATTAAACCGGTGATTACCTCAGTGCGCGAAACGGGTAAAATTGTCCGCCCGTACCTTGGTATTCGCTACGTGCCTGTTACTAAAGAGCTTGCCAAAGCAAATAATCTTTCTGTCGAATATGGGGTGCTGGTGCAGCGTGGGCAGAGTGCTACTGACTTGGCGGTTATTCCAGGCTCTCCGGCAAATAAGGCGGGTATTGTAGAGGGAGATATTATCTTAGAAATTGATGGACAGAAACTTGATGAAAAATCGAGCTTTGCGAACGTCATTCGCACCAAAGCAGTAGGGCAAGTAATTACCCTACATATGCTCTCTCGCGGACAAACCAAAACGCTCTCTGTAAAACTCGAAGCCGCACCGTAGAAAAACTACCGCGTATCTTTTAGGGTAAGGCTGAATCCTGCGCCGACGAGCATCAGTGCGCCGAGGATAAAGAAGAGAAGGTTGTAGGAGCCGCTGGCGAGGACAAGAACGCCCCAGAGCGGAGCGATGATGTAGGCAAGCGGGATGGTCTCGCGGTAGAAGCTGATGAAGGTTGTTTCTTTATCGGTAATCTGTTTAAAAAAGTAGGTGTCGCACATCACCTCGACAATGCTCGCACCGACACGAGTAGTAAATAGGGCGATGCCAAAGGCGAGCACGCTGCCGCCCGGAAGGAGCGCGAAAAAAATAGTAGCGAGACACATAATAAGGAACCCTGCGACGAGGAGCTCCTTCTCCCCTAGGATTTTATCGGCAATTTTTCCTGCCGGGTACTGAAAAATAATAAAAGGCAGCAGCATGAAAGTGAAAAGAATACCGATGGTTTCCCACGAAAATCCGTGTACTTTAGTGAGATAGAGCGGCGCGTAAATAACCATCCAGGCGTAAAAAAATTGCAGCAGGAAATTGAGAAATATTATAAGTCGTACCGACTTATTGGTTTTAAGCACGCTCAGGCTTCTAAAAAAGCGCGCAGGTTTATAGATTTGGTCGCGAAAGCCGTGCTCGCTTGAAGCAATGAGGAGCGCTGCTGGAATTAAAAGTAGTGCTGCCACGCCGTAAATTGCACTGAACCCATAATTAAAAATCAGTAATCCTGCAATAATCGGTGCTCCGACCCAAGCAAGATTGACTGAGGTAAGGTAAATACCACGGATGTTACCAGTGCCACTATTAGTACTGTAGTGTTCGATAAAAATATCGAGCACGTAGGTAATGAGAATGTTGAGCGAAAAATAGAATGCAAAAAGTGCGGCAAAAAATACCGGTGCTGCCGCGGTTGCCAAAAAAAGCAATGTAACAATTGCCACGCCAAAGGTGCCGATTGCCAGCTTCCAGTTGCCGTATCGGCGCAGGAGTGTTGGTGCAATTGCAAGCCATAGAAGTGAGAGTGCCGAGCTGCCCGCATAGATGAAACTGATAGTGCTGTCACTCGCAAAGCGAGAGAGTGAGCTTGAATTGGTATACGCTAAGATAGCAATATGTGCCGAGAAAAAGAAGGAGCTTGCAAACAAAATGCGCAGGTGGCGTGTCATTACCCGTATTGTACTAAATAGAGAGCACTACTGGAATAACGAGCGGGCGTTTTGCTGTTTTTTGATAGAGGTATTTTGCAACCGTGTCGGTAACAGTATTTTTTACATAATCAAAGTTAATCGGGTTCTGGTTTCTGCACGATTGCTCGATGGTGCGGCTAATGAGCGTGCGGGAGTGCCGGATTAAATCTTGTGATTCTTTAAGATATACGAAGCCGCGTGAAATAATATCGGGCGATTTTTTAAGTTGCCCTGTTTTTGCGTCAATAACGGCGATCACCACAAACATGCCGTCTTCAGCAAGCATTTGGCGGTCGCGAATCACTACATTCTGTTCGTCACCAATCGAGAAGCCATCAACCATCATCGGGCTCGCCGGTGCTTTTTCTTTTCGTACTACTATTTTCTTTCCTTCTTCGACAATTTCGATAATTGATCCGTTATCAGGGACAACAATGTGATCCTCAGGCATGCCAAGCTCCATCGCAAGCTCTTTGTGGAGCTCCAGGTGGTAGTGGTTGCCGTGAATTGGAATAAAGAATTTTGCGTGCATTTTTCGGTGCAGCCACTTGATATCTTCTTTATTGCCGTGTCCGGTAGCGTGCACAAAGTCTTCGCCTGGAGTGCGGAAGCTGATAATTTTTACTCCCTGGCGTGAGAGACCATCTTTCATTGCCTGCACCTGGCGTTCATTACCGGGCACAATCGAAGCCGAGAGAATGATTGTGTCTCCTTTTTTGAGTGAGAATTTTTTATTTGTTTTGTTTGCAGCGCGGTTGAGTGCAGAGAAAGGTTCGCCTTGTCCGCCGGTTGAGAGCACAATGATCCGGTTTGGCGGGTGACGGTCGATTTCGTCAATTGAAATGAGTGTGCCTTTTTGCGGCTGTATCAACCCGGCTTGAATAGCAACCTCAATATTTGTTTTCATCGAGCGTCCTTCAAGGATCACTTTTTTGCCCATCTCTTCAGCAATCTGGATAATTTTGATGAGCCGGGTGATATGCGAGGCGAACGCAGCAATAATGACGCGCCCTTGGATGCGGCGCAAAATATTTTCAAGTCCCTGGTGTACTTTTATTTCGGCTAGGGCAAAACCTTCGTTTTCAACGTTGGTTGAGTCGGTCATCAAGAGCAAGTTGTTGGCAGTATCAAACTGTTTGTACTCTTTCTCTTCTGATTCACTCACGACACCATCTACTTGGTCGAGCTTGTAGTCGCCCGGGGTAACAATGTTTCCGTAGGGAGTTTCAATAATAATCCCCATCGAATCAGGAATGGTGTGCGTAACACCCCAAAATTTTACTCGGATGTTCCCTAGAGTAACTACCTCGTCTTTTTCAACCGTAATAGCATTTAGTGCAGGTAGGTGTGGAAACTCACTCTGACGTTTGCGCATCAAGAGCACACTTAAATTGCGCGAGTAAACAGGCGGATTGCCGATGCGCGAGAGCACTAGTGGCACACCACCAATGTGGTCGAGGTGTCCGTGGGTAATCACCAGCGCGCGAATTTTATCTTTTCGCTCTTCAAGGTAGCGGGTGTTCGGAATCACGTAGTCGATACCTGGAGTGGTTTCGTTCGAGAAGTACATGCCGGCATCAATTACGATAATGTCGTTGCCGATTTCGATAGCGGTCATGTTCTTGCCAATTTCTTCAACGCCGCCGAGGGGAATTATGCGGATAACGCCAGGGGCAGGGTCAGGAACGTATACCATCTTTTTTTCGGTGTTGGTTCTAAAGCCTTCTTCGTTTGGGCTTGGGGTACGAGGTCTAAAATTACTGCGACCGCGAAATTGCCCGCCGCTACTGTGGCGCCCGGTGCGATGAACACTTCGTTTCTGTGGACTGGTGTGTGGAGCAGTTGATGCCCTATGTGTTTGTGGTGTCTGTTGTGGTTCCATACTAATTTGTGGTTACTGTTTATTAAATAATTTCCATACGGGCTCTGTTTCTCTGTACCATGACTGTACGCCGAGGAATCGATCACTGGGCTGGCTGATACGGTCAAGACTGATTCCGCCTATCGCATCGGTGGTCGCATAGAGGAAGTGCGGCAGGTAAATAAAGAGTGCCGGGTGGTCGGTGCGAATAGTTGCATCAAGTAATGCAAGATTTTTATCTACGGTTTCTTGGTCGGTTGTTTTTAAAAGTGCTTCAAGGAGGTCATCAACGCGCGAGTTGGCGTACTGGGTAATGTTGAGTCCGGGGTAGCTGCGCTGCGATGAGTGCCAAAAACTGTAGAGGTCGGCTTCGTTTTCAATCACATGCCCAAAGAGGAGGGCGTCAAAATTTCGAGATTGAATTGCATTCTGAGAGAGCGCGCCGAGGTCGTACACTTTTAGTTCAACAGCAATACCGTAGGTACTAAGTGTATCGCGGATTGCAGCTGCAACCTTCACTAGTTCAGGAGTGTCGGCAGTAACGAGTGAAAAGTAGAGCGGTGTGCGGCTACCTTTTTGCTCGAGGATCCCGCTCGAATTTTTTATCCACCCCTTTGCTTCAAATGCTGCCTGAATTTCTTCGTGTGATCGTTTTGGGGGTACCGCTCTATCGATTACCGGCTGAAAGGGGACAGGACCATCAATCCGGCGGGCGTATGTGCCAAATACTCCGGTAACAAGGGCTTCTTTATCGAGCGCCTCATCGATAAGGGCAACAAGCGCAGTATCTTTAAATAAACTCTTCTGATTTGGATTTAAAAACACACCGAACACGCGAGGGAGCACTGCAGTGTGTATGTGGATATGTTTATTTGTTATGTGTGCGACTGCTTCAGGAGAGAGAGCAGCAGCGCTGACTACATCTCCGTTGTTAATCGCCCGGACGAGTTCATCTTGGTTGCCGTACATTTGTATAAAAATCTTTTTTATGTAGGGTGCACCGAGTGCGTAGCGATTGAAACGAGTAAAGGTGTACGAGGTAGGAATACCGTTTCGTTTTTTCTCGAAACTTGAAAATTTATATGGACCAGAGCCAATAGGTTCAGTATTCAGTGCCAGGAAGCTGAATGTTTCAGGGGTTGTTTCTTTCCAGAGATATGCAGGTAAAATACCGATAGTTGTTGCTTCTAAAAACGGACCAAATGGTTTTGGCAGGGTAAAGGCAACGGTGCGGTCGTCAATTTTTTGGATTGTTATGCCAGCCCAGCTGGTGCGGCGCGGGCTCCCAACAGCAGGGTTTTGCACTTGAGCAATGGTGTAGACAACGTCATCTGCAGTGAGCGGTGTTTTGTCGTGGAAGGTGAGATTTTGCTTGAGGGTGAACGTGTAGGTGAGCCCATCACTGCTTACAGTATAGCCTTCAGCGCTATCGGGGACAATCTCGCCGCTCGGCAGGCGCTTCATGAGTCCTGAGTATACGAGTGTGGTAAGGTCGCGGTCGGTATCACTCACTGCGAGTATGGGGTTAATAAATCGGGGAGCACCAACAACACCTTCAGTAAAACTGCCGCCGGCGACAGGAACACGAATAGAAATATATTCGTTGATACGGAGAATAAGTGCGGCACCAATAATAACCGTGCATACCAAAAGGGCACTAAAGAACACTCGAGTAGCGCCGTGCGTGGCGGTAAAAGCTTGTACGAGACGCTTCCGTGATGGAAACGACCATGCGCGCAGAAAGCGGAAGAAGTTTTTCATAGGTAACCTATTTATTTGAGCAAGAGTACCCCGGCACTGGTTGCAACAAAAATAACTGCAATCACGATTGTTGCAATAAAGAGGAATTTTTCGAATCCGCGACGAGTACGGAAGAACTCCGCACCATCACCGCCGAAAGCTCCGCCAATATCTCCACTTGAACGTTGGAGCACTACCAGGACGATAAGGAGGAGCGCAGCACCGAGCTGCAAGTAGGGGATAAAGTGACTCATAATAAACTAGCGTCTTTAACTATAGCATACTGGCTTGTATCGAGCAACGATTTGGCTATAATACTTACGCGCAGCAGGGCTGCATGCTGATTACAGATTTATTTTGATTATTGGATTTTGTTATTTGGTTATTAAACAGGTATGGCAAAAATAAAACTTATTCCGCTCGGAGATCGCGTCATTGTTTCTCTGGCGGCTGAAAAAAAGACTCTTTCGGGTATTATTATTCCTGACACTGCTTCAAAAGAGCGCCCCGAGCA
>DATIBQ010000010.1:0-4870 GCA_035457445.1 Minisyncoccota bacterium | reverse complement strand
GCTCGAGTGCTACGACATCGGCAGCTTCAGGGAACAACACTATTACATTTAGTTTTCTTTCAGATGGAACATATTCTAATTGCACTATTACAGTGACCGATCCTACTGGTAATGCAAGCAACGTGCTTTCAGTGTCTAGTTTTACGGTGAGTGCTGCTCCAATACTCGCTGAGGTGATACCTATCCCTCCTACCACTTCCGATACCACTCCCAACTACACCTTCAGTTCCACCGAAGCGGGTACCATCAGTTACGGCGGCTCATGCTCGAGTGCTACGACATCGGCAGCTTCAGGGAACAACACTATTACATTTAGCACGCTTGCGGACGGTGTCTACTCCAATTGTACGATTACAGTGACTGATGGAAACAGTATGGCGAGTGATCCACTTGCCGTTGACTCATTTACTGTCGATACGATTCCTGATACTACTTCTATTCTCTATGGTATTGATGGTTCAGGACAAAATCCTGATCCGCCGCACTTGTATATTTTAAATACCACCACAGGGCAAAAACAGACTGATGTTGGAGCGGTAGGATTTTATGTTACCGGCATGGCATTTCATCCTGATACCAACGTACTCTACGGATCTACCGGGAATACTGGGTCGAATACAAAGAGCCTTATAACTATCAATAAAGATACTGGTGCTGGAACACTGCTTGGTGCTTTAAAAGATGGGAGTAATGGCACTCACACCTTGGCTGATATTGAATTTCGTTCCAATGGAACACTCTATGGGTGGTCAACCAACGGGAATGATCTCTATACTGTTGACCTAACATCGTGCAATGGAACCAGTGATACAAACTGTCTTGTTACTAAAGTTGGTGAATTTGGCTCAAGTGCATTTGGGAATGGTCTTGTATTTGATACTAATGATAATTTGTACCTGTTTAGACAAGGGGATGACAATTTTAACACGCTTGATCCAGACACCGGGCTTTCTATTGAACAAACAAATTTTTCTAATCCATCGGGGAATGGATATACTATTCCCGCTGCTACGATTAATGGAGATGGTGTGATATATGCTCCGCGCTTAAACTATGGTTCATCGCCGTCTGACTTGATCACTATCGCCATGGATACAGGTACGATAACTTCTCTTGGGGATACTGCCGATATGTTGTATATGGATGCACTCGCATTTTACTTTCCTCCTGACACTACTGCGCCAGCTATCTCTGCCATTTCTGTAACCGCTACCCAAAGCACAGCTACCATTACATGGACAACGGATGAAAGTTCATCTTCATCGGTGCAGTATGGGCTTACGACCTCGTACGGCAGTTCTGGAACGGGATCAGGAAGTACTACGAGTCACTCGGTAACACTCACTAGCCTTGCTGCTTGTACGACGTATAATTACAAAGCTGTTTCGGTTGATAGTGCTTCAAATTCAGGAGAAAGTAGTAATCAAACAGTTACTACTTCGGGATGCACCTCCTCGGTCAGCGGTTCCGTTGCTCGTTCTGCGGTGTCACCAGTAGTGCCATTTATTCCTACTACCCCAACTTCTACCCCCACTCCTTCACCGGCAGCTCCTGTTGTGTTTACGCGCGCCTTGGTGCTGGGCAAAAAAGATCCAGCAGTTAAAAAACTTCAGCAGTATTTAAATGCTCATAGTTTTACTATTTCAAGAGTAGGTGCTGGTTCACCTGGGAAAGAAACCGACTTCTTTGGTATTAAAACAAAAGCAGCGCTTATTAGATTCCAAGAAGCTCATGCTGCGGATATTTTGATTCCACTTGGATTGAAGAAAGGTACTGGTAATCTTGGTCCGAGAACGCGTGCATATATTGCCACACATCCGTGAAGTAATTAATTTTTTTCGAATGTGGTAATCTACCCTTTGTTTATGGCAGAAGGTATATTCAAACTATCAAACCACTTTAAACCAGCCGGTGACCAGCCGAAGGCAATTGAGGCGCTTTTGGCGGGGCTGAAGAAGGGGATGCAGAAGCAGACCCTCTTGGGGGCGACCGGAACCGGAAAAACGTTTACGATGGCAAATATTATTGCCGCTGAGCAAAAGCCAACACTCGTGATTGCTCACAATAAAACACTCGCGGCGCAGCTTGCGAGTGAGTTTAAGGAATTTTTTCCCGAGAACGCCGTACACTACTTTGTCTCGTACTACGACTACTACCAGCCTGAAGCGTATCTGCCGGTAACCGACACCTTTATTGAAAAAGACGCCCAGATCAACAAAGAAATCGACCGCCTGCGCCACGCTTCAACCCAATCGCTCCTCACCCGGCGTGATGTAATTATTGTTGCCTCGGTTTCTTGTATTTACGGTTTGGGGAGCCCGGTTGAATATGAAAAAACAAATCTCAGGCTCTCGAGGGGGCAGAACATTTCTCGCACAGAACTGATGGAACGATTAGTGTCGATTCATTTTACTCGTACGAATGCTGATTTAGAGCCGGGCAGTTTTCGTGCGGTCGGCAACCGCGTAGAGGTGATGCCGATATCTGATACGTTTGTATACAGTATCGAGCTTGGAACCGGAGGAGGATTTTCTCAGTCTTCGGGTCGCTCCGCTCAACCAGACATTCAAAAATCCTCCTCCGGTTCTAGTATTGTGTCCATGTTAAAAATCGACCCAGTCAGTTCACGGATTCTTTCTGAGGAGAGCGATATTTTTATTTTTCCGGCAAAGCACTTTATTACCAACCAAAGCGAGCGTGAGCGGGCAGTAAAAACAATCGAGGCAGAATTAAAAGTGCAGCTTGCACAGTTTGAAGCTGAAGGGAAGCTGCTCGAAGCAGAGCGCCTACGCCGCCGCACGAACTACGACCTGGCGATGATTCGCGAAGTTGGTTTTTGCTCGGGTATTGAAAATTACTCGCGGCATCTTTCGGGCAAAGCTGCTGGCGAGCCGCCTGAAACATTGTTCTCATACTTTCCCTCGACGCGCCGAAGCCTTGGCAAAGGCGGTCAAGAAATTAAAGTCCCGGATTTCTTACTCTTTATTGATGAATCGCACGTAACCATTCCGCAACTGCAGGGTATGTACGCGGGCGATGCATCCCGGAAAGGAACGCTTGTTGAGTACGGCTTTCGCCTGCCTTCAGCAAAAGATAATCGCCCGCTTAAATTTAATGAATTTGAGGAGCGGATTGGTCAAGTAATTTTTACTTCTGCGACGCCGGCAAAGTATGAGCGTGAGCACTCAGAGCAAGTGGTTGAGCAAATTATCCGACCAACGGGGCTTGTTGATCCGCTGGTTGAAGTGCGACCAATTCTTGAATCAGGTGAGTATCACGGACAGGTGCAAGACTTCATTCATGAAGCAGAAACCGAAATTAAAAAAGGCGGGCGGGTGCTCGCAACGACCCTCACTAAACGCATGGCTGAGGATCTTTCAACCTACTTGAAAGAGCGAAAGATAAAAGCCGAGTACCTGCATAGTGATATTAAAACCATCGAGCGTATTCAAATTATTACTAAATTTCGTAAAGGAGAATTTGATGTACTCGTTGGGGTGAACCTCCTCCGTGAAGGGCTCGATATGCCTGAAGTATCGCTGATTGGAATTTTAGATGCCGACAAAGAAGGTTTTTTGCGGAGCGAAGTGTCACTCATTCAAACCATCGGTCGCGCTGCCCGCAATGTAAACGGTCGGGTAATTCTGTATGCCGATACGATAACTGGTTCGATGGATCGCGCCATTGGTGAGACGAACCGCCGCCGCGAAACACAGCTCGCGTACAACAAAAAGCATGGCATTACGCCGCAAACAATTCAAAAAGCGATTAAAGATATTACTGCTGATATGGAGAGCGATCATAGCCGGGCAGTTTCAGAAGAGCTCGCATTTGACTTAGGAGTATTTAGCGAGGGAGGCAAGAAGCCAACCAAACGGGCGATGAAGGGAACGATGAGCAAGCTCATTAAACTGAAGGAGCAGCAAATGAAGCAGGCAGTAAAAATGCTCGAGTTTGAAACCGCAGCACTGCTGCGCGATGAGATAAAAATTTTACGCGAGAAAATCGACGCAAAATAAAAAGCGCTACCAAGAGAATCTGGGCTACCTTTTACTATGAAAAGGCAGGTGTGGTTAGTGTTGGTTATGGTGAAGAGGTTAAAAAGGGAACTAGTCCCTATTTGGTTATCAAGCTACTCTTTGTTGTGTGAATGTCAGCCTGAAAGTATTTGACAATATGTAAAATACATGCTACTGTAAGACAATTAAGTTCCTTGAGAAGGTTTTGATGGTTTTCCAGAAATCCTTATGGGGTTTGTGGTAAATCATTAAAACCAAAAATATATGCCTAAAGTATTAGCTATTCTCAATGGTCCCGAACAAGCAGAACTTGATTCTATGGTTGAGCATGATGACCGCTCACGCCACACCTCATTCTTAACAGAAGAAGGTTGGCATACGGTATATTGCAGAAGTATTGAAATTAATAATGCAATGTATGAAAAAGGCATTGATATTGTAATTTCAAATGATAATTACAAGGTTGAATACGATTCAGCCAAGCATACTGGAACATTGGAAATACTAGAGAAGAATTAAAGAATATTTTGATTATCCATAAACCACTGTAAAGTGGTTTTTTCTTTTGTCTACTTTCACAACCGTCTGAACTACTCCTAAAATAATACAATTACTTGACTTTGCCCATTGGTTGAGTAGATTGAGAAAAATGTAAAAATTTATACCCATGGGAAAATTTAGAAACTTTGGTAATGAGCAGCAACGGCTAAACATTGAATTTAAAGAATTGTATATAGAAATAAAAAATTTTTTAATAACAAAAGGATTTGATACCTCGTCAGAGGAACTCATAAACTATCTAAAAAAAGAATTTTATATTGCAATCGGAAATGGGTTCCATCAGCATGAAA
>DATIBQ010000009.1:0-2472 GCA_035457445.1 Minisyncoccota bacterium | reverse complement strand
TTCAGTAATGGCGCGGTCGATAATCGAGTCTTCTTCAGCAGAAAGTCCACCCAACATGATGCGGAATAGCCCAACCAAGTTAATGATATTTGATCGTAAAATGTCGCCCGGCGATTCGTCTTCACGTGGAATTGGCAGATCAAACGGGTTGATGTGGTGGTCAGAGGAGAGTGAAATATTAAAATAGCGTCCCCCCACCGCTTCAGCCAAGTATTCGTACTCTTTTTCAGGATCGATAATAAGGACAGTGGTGTCGAACATCAAGGTGCGGATGACCTCGAGTTTGGTCGCGTATGATTTTCCGGCACCGGATTTTGCAAAGATAATCGAATTGTAGTTTTCCAAACTAAAGCGGTCGAAAATAACGAGGCTGGAATTGTGCCGGTTAACGCCGTACAAAATGCCCGTTTCTGAAGTGAGGTCGAACGAGACGAACGGAAACAAACTCGAGAGCGGCTCGGAGTTGAGCTTTTGTGTTACGTTTAAGTGGTCGTGCCCAAGCGGTGAAACGGTTTTAAACCCTTGCTCTTGCTGGAAAAGAGTTGGTTTGATGTAGACCATCCGCGCTTCAAGAATTGATTTAATCTCACTCTCCACTCGGAAAAGCTCGGTCTCATCGTTGGCATACATGGTTATGTAGAGCCCCACGTCAAACATTTTTTCTTGTGCCTGGGTGAGGTTGTCGCGGAGCTCCTCTAAATCTTGGTAGGCAGTATCGAGCATGGGGTCGCGCACCAGCCCTCGCTGCTGTCGTCCTTGAATTTGACTCTCTACCTCAGCAATCTTTTTTTGAAAGTGCCGCAAGAGCTCGGATGTTTCAATCGGGTGAATAAAAATAGAAATATCGAATATTTTATCGAGGTTGATGATCGGGGTGAACCAGTTGTCGGTGAGGTAGCGTGGGTACGAGATAACAAAGAAGGTGCGGGCGATTTTATCGCCCAGGTGGATTGATTTGGGGGTAATTTCAAGCGCTGAGGGCGCAATAATATCGCGGAGCTCGAGCGCTGCTGATTGAAACATTTCAGTCGGGAGAATCGGCAAGTTTCTGTTTGTGTCAGGTTTTTTCTTGGAGCCAAATAAAGCCATACGTGTACGTAGTATAGCAAGAGAGCGGCAAGTAGATAGTATTAGGGTCTACGCGTTTGGCGCCGACACACTCTTTGCTTCACTGGTTGTTTCTCCGGGGTTGAAGGTACGATAGAAGAGTTCAATAATTTCCTGCGTCCCCAGCTGTACGCTTCGTACTCCCAAGCGCGAGAGTCCCTGCTCTACCACACCCACTCGCTGCTCGAGCTGGGTGCGCTGCTCTTCAAAATCTTTGAGCGGTTCATCCCCTGTTCCGCTCTTTCCAAATGAAGGGAGCAGATTGGCAAAAAAACCTTTTTTTCCGCCCAAAATCGCCGGTGAGTACGGAATAACCACATAAAACGATTTGCGCATAATGTTTACCTGTTCGGTAAATGTTCTAATAAACTCAATGTACTCTTGGGTTTGAATGCGCAGCAGCGGCTCTTGCTGTTCGCGAACGCGGTTTTCAAGGGTGAGAATGTAGGGGCGAATGTCATACCGGCGCGATTGAATAACAATTTGTATTGAAAAATCGAGCGAATTGAGAAAGTTTTGAAACTGCATGAGCGTTGCCTGCTGCTCGTCGTATGATTTTAGGCTTAGGTTTACTGATGACACTAAAATAACCGAGGCGAGCGAGCCGTCAAGGAGCATCACGATGCCGTCGCGAACTTCTTTAATTTGAACAAAATCTTGGGTTGGTCGTGCTGCAATTGCCATACTATTTTCTCGTATCAATAACGTCTAAGCTCCACGAAAGCGTCTTTAACTTGCTCTCGGTTAAAATTGAACGCTTCTGCGCCTCGATTGCTGCTGCCTGGGTAGCAGTAGCGAGCTTTTTTGCCTGCTCTTTCTGCCATAAGTAAAGCTTTGAGCGGGTGTGGAACTTAAAGAATGCCTCAACGGCGTGGATAAATGGTTTTTCGTTTACCTTATAAAACGCGAGTGCGAGTGCAAAGAGTGCGAGTGGTATACCAACAAGTGCCCCAAAGAAAAACGGCAGCAGGGTGAATGAAAGGTATACGAGCCCTGCCCCGCCCGCTAAGTACACAAACTGCTTAAAGGTAAGCGGTCCAAAAATCTTGTCTTCAATGTCGATAAACTGCGGCACTTTAAAACGCATGTAGGTATTCTACCGTTCTCGGGCTGGTAATGCTATAGGCACAACTAAAAAACACTGAACATTCAGTGTTTTTTAGTTCATTACTCGGGCATTTCTCGGTATGGATCGATTTTTTTTATCCCCGATTCGGGTTGTTTTTCAGGTTGCTGCTCGCGAGCTACCGGTGCAATCGCTGTTGGAGTGGTGAACTGCCCCTGGATGCTCTTGATAACATCGGTTGGTGAGGGAGCTTCTTCTGGTGTTGATTCATCTTTTTCAAGCTCGGCAATATACTCAGT
>DATIBQ010000008.1:0-3014 GCA_035457445.1 Minisyncoccota bacterium | reverse complement strand
ACGCCGTCTGCGTCAGCCTCGGGAATAGGCACATAGTAGCTGCCGATGGTTCTTCCGTCTTCACGCAAAAAGCGGAGTACTACTCCATTCCCTGCGTTAGTAAAGAGTGCTTCATACACATTTCCGAGGGTGATGTTGGTAATTTGAAGCGGTGCAACACCGGGTTGTACTTGGTAGACAAATCCGCTCTCACGACCGGCGTAGCGAACAATATCCTCTTGCTTTGCAGCACCGATGGTACTCGTGGGCATCAAAAAAAATCCTGCAACAGGAGCATGGCTCACTGCCGCAGCTTCACCGCGCTCTATTTCAAATGAAGTAGTATCGGCAACCCCTTCTCTATTTATTGCTTGGTTTCCGAATGGTGTATCACTTGATTGGGTTACCTGTTCAACAACATCTTTTCCAACCGGAAAGAACGAGCGCACCGCGCTCTGTACCCCATTCTGCTGTGCTACTGGCGTGTTCTTCGTCCAAAAATAGAGAAAGACACTTCCAGCGAGAATAATAATTAAAAGTATGAAGAGAATTTTTCGCACAAAGTAATTGTACTATATTTATTTACCATCAATCGACCAATGCCAAGGCTCCTTTGGAAAATTAAACAATGCGTAGTTCTTTGCGTTATTTTTCAGCCACACAAAACACTTATTATCTTTTGATCTGATTGTCTGTCTCTCACAAGTAAAATCGAATGCGAGCCCGCTCTCGTGACGAGATCTTCCCGGATAGGCAGTCGGCGGAACACACTTTGCTTTTTCATTAAAAATATTTACAGTTCCACCACAATGTTTTGCACGCAATACTTTTTGCTGCTCGTTGGTTCTAAATCCTCCTCCGCCTAACTTAATATTTTGAGCATAAGCGAGGTCGATCATTGTTTGAAGATTTTTTGCGATAGAGGTACAAGCATAAAAGACTCCTCCTTTTGTTTGTACTTTTTCTATGCCATTTTTACACGCAGCAACTGTTCCTTTTGGTACAGAAACAATATCCTGAACAATAGTGTTACCCGGATCATCTTCCCTATCTTCTTCGAGTGTTTGCAGTACTGCTTTTTGTAATCCTACCTGGTTATTTACGAGTCGCGGGTTGATAGTGTTTAGAAGCAGATACGCGGTAAGGGCAAGCAAGATGCCAATAATCGACTCGCCAATTTTTGTTTTTGCCTGGAGTTTTATGAACGGCACATCTTGGGTCATGTAGCTGTAGCCGTGAATAACTAGTTTTATTACCAGCATCACTGCGGCGAGTGCAATAGCGAGCTCGATAACCAGGTTTAAAAAATCACCAAAGTTGCAGTAGGTCATTTCAGGATGTGCAGCGCAGTTATCGGCGCTCGGGAAAATGGTTGGAAATCCAGGAATGGGTGCCAGTACGGTGTACCCTTTCAGGTCGTAGCTGGTGTCACGTGGTATGTACGTAGAGCCACTTGGAACTATAGCGGGCGGCTTTGTAGCAGCTGTTTGCACTGCAGTTTTTTTACCTACCGCTCCATCAAAAATTTCAGCCTGGACGTAGTATGTTTTACCAGGAGAGAGTCCGGTAAATGTTGCTCCGCTGTAGAACTTACTATCTTGAGTGTTAAAAATAGCATCTGCTTGTTTTGTTGTTGGCTGTAACATAGTGTTGTTATCAGCCAGATAGTAAACAACTGAGTAGGTTTTTGTTTTTGTTCCCAAAAAAGTAGTATGGGCACCAATAGAGGTAGAGAGTGCTTCAAGGGTGAGCGATTCTTCGGTCACCGGTGTTGCCGCCGCCACTGGAACAGTAGGTCGTCCTGGAGCAGCAACTGTTCCTTTGGTGGTTATGGTGCCGAGTAGTTCTGGCGGCTGTTTTTCAAGTGAGGTGTTCATCCACTCAACATGCACTTCGTACGTAGTTGCCTTGGTAAGACCGGTAAATGTTTTTTTAAGGGTATTGTTTCCTGCAAGCTGGTTATAGGCAGTTGAATACTGTATAAGCTGCATTCCCTGTTTGAGGTATATAGTAGCGCCGTTTACTTCAAGCGGTGCTGCTGCCTTTACGGTTACTTCAATGGTTGTTTCGGTAGCAGTGCTTGTTACAATGCTAAAATTATTTACTGCCCGGGCAGTGCTTGTAAATGAAAAGAAAAGAGTAAAACTGAGCAGGATGCAAGCAACGATTTTTTTCATACGTTAAAAATTGAGCTGGAAGCTCGCTTCAGCAAATTGGGTAATAAAACTCTGATGCTTGCCGGCAATGCCAAGCGGGGCGCTCCCGCTGCCATTACCGCGGTCGAGCACAATTTCGTTCACGCGGTCGCCGTTCTCTACTGCTTCCCCGCCGAGGCTCCACTGCAAGGTAAGTACTTGAGTGATTGGTTTGAGTGCCGAGAACGAAAATGGTTCAGCAACAAATGTTTCGGTTTGGTCTTGCATGCGGTAGCTTGCGCCAATCGCGGTGGCGTAGTCAGTAAATCCACCCGCTTTTCGATAAAAAACAAAAAATGGCTGTGCGGTAGGAACCTGTATTCTGCCACTCTGTACGGTGCCGTCAGTTCTCCGGATACCCACATCAATAGCATCGCTTGAGTTTAAATAGCTATTTTTATAAATAAACCCTATTTTTCCATACCCAGAACTTGTATCAATAACGGTGCCATCCTTCGACCAACTGTATGAAAATGTTCGCGCCAGGGCAGCTCGCTCAGGGAAGGCACTCACCCGAATGAGTCCTTCGCTTGCGGGCAGCGGCTTTCCTTTATAGAACGGCGGTGTGTAGGCATCGATCGATTCCCAGAGAAGGTCGGTGCTCGCCGGTACCAGTGTAGTTGATATATGTACCACCGATCCTTCATTGGTGCGGATGGTTGCTTCTAGTATTCGTTTACTGCCCAGTGGACCAGCTTCTACGGTAACGCTTTTTATACCGCGACCGCTTGTCACGACAGCCCCGCTGTATGTCCAGGTAACCACTACCTGATCGATGTCGATAGTGTAGCTGCGCAGTGTTGCAGTAACTTGCTCGAATGGTCGTGGATTTTCAGGAAT
>DATIBQ010000007.1:0-2661 GCA_035457445.1 Minisyncoccota bacterium | reverse complement strand
ATAGTGTTTGGTCAAATTTTCCGAGCTCCTCGCGCACCGCCTCATACGCCTTCATTAAATTCTGATTCTCAAACGAAACGAGGTGCGCCAAAATTTTTGTACGTGTTACGTGTTTTAAAAATTTGTGTCCCAAACCTTTGCCTTCGCTCGCGCCTTCAATCAACCCCGGAATATCGGCAACAATAAAACCGAACATGTCACCTAAGTTTGGGTCAAGGGTCGTAAACGGATAATCACCTACTTTTGCAGTTGCATTAGTAAGCGCGTTTAACAGGCTCGACTTTCCAGCATTTGGAAAACCAATCAGCCCGATGTCGGCGATCAATAGTACTTCGATTAAAAATACCCCTGTTTCTCCCGGTTTTCCTTCGGTCGCTTCTTTGGGTGCTCGATTAGTGGAGCTTTTAAAATGCTCGTTTCCTAAGCCGCCCTGCCCGCCTTTTAAAATCGCTACCTCCTGCCCTTCTTTATTCAGCTCTATCACTGCCCCTGTTTCTTTGTTCGTAATCCGAGTACCTACTGGAAACTCGAGGTATAAATCTTCACCGCCGGCACCATGCAGGCTGCGGCTGCCCCCCGGCTCGCCATCTGCTGCTTTAAATACCTGTTCGCGCTTGTAGAGGTCGAGCACGCGCAAACTGCGGATGGCACGGACAAACACGTCGCCCCCGCGGCCAGCATCGCCACCTGCCGGACCACCTTTCGAGATAAACTTCTCGCGGCGCCAGCGCACCACCCCATCGCCGCCGCGACCGGCTGAAACGCTGATTGTTACTTCATCTAAAAATGCCATGCTGCTACAGAATAGCAGGTTCGTTCTGTTTCATCCACTCGAGGACTTTTTTAATGCATTCCTCGGGATCCGATTCTTTAAACGCGCCACCCGCTGCCCTATCATGCCCGCTGCCAATACCGAGCCGCTCGTGAAGCACCCGAACATTCACACTTTTCGGAAGTGATCGACTCGACATCCGGCATTCGCCATCAGAACGCGGAGAAATGACAAAGCCCCAGTTGTAACCGGTGATGCGAGGCAGATAATAGCTTAAGTATACGTGGCTTGCAGCACTCATTTCTTCATCTGAGTAGCTTCCCATTTCAGCAACACTCCGTTTAACAAATGTATACTGAGCATCTGGCCACCTTGGTACGTGGATATAAGTGGTGTTATGTACAAACTCTTGCAGTAGCGCAAATACTCGCTGCGGCAACGTACTGTATCTTGAGCGAAACTCACCAATCGACACACCAACAATTTCAATTAATTCTTTTACAATCGAAAATACAGAGGATTGATCTGCCGGCACATGTGCTAACCCGCCCGTATCACCAATAATTCCAAGCAGAATAAGCTCAGCCATTGACTTTGAAATAGGATCGCCAGTAAGAAATGTGTGGTATATAAGTTCAGCGTTCGAACTACTCTTTGGAACAACCAGCGAAAGTGTGAATGTGCTAGGCACCCCTGCATGGTGATCAATTGCCACCGTTTTTGGAACTGCTACTAGCTTTTCAGGAAATTTGGAAAAACGATGCTGCTGGCTTCCATCGAGCATAACTAGTACGTCAACTCCTTCAAGATGATTGGCGACATCATCAACAAATTTTATTTTTTCAAAACCCGCAAACACTGCGTATCGAGTTACTGGTTCACCAGTGTATATAATTCGGACAGATTTCTCAGGGAATTTTTCCGTTAAAATTGCGTACAGCATCAGCACTGATGCAATGGAATCATCGTCAGGAGAAAAATGAGCAGTAATAACAACAGATGTAGATTCAGACACTAACTGAAAAAAATCGTTCCGAAATTGCTCGAAAGAATGCGTGTCCATATTAATCTTTATCTTTTGCAAACCGGCTTACAATCCAATTAACAATAGAGATGATAAACGCGCCAATAACTGCAGCCGTAAATGTTGCTACTGTAATACCACTAATAATTGAAGCAACAAACCAAAAGAAGAGCCCATTGAGCACTACTGAAAATAAACCGAGGGTGAGAATATTGAGGGGCAGCGTCAGTAAGTTAATGATTGGTTTTATAATCAAATTAATGAACACTAAACACACTGCTACAATAACCGCGGTAAGGATGCCGTCAACGGCAATGCCCTCAATAAAATACGGCAGTGCAAATACGGTAAGTGTTGTAATGAGCCAGCGAATGAGAATTTTCATAATTATGTAAATGATTCTTCTACTATTTTTTTAACGACGCCGCCATCGGCTTTGCCGGCGAGTTCCTTCATCACCGCTCCTACCAATTGCCCTGCTTTCTGTTTGTCGGTTACCCCAAGCTTTTCTTTTACCATCAATACCACCTCACGCACGGCATCTTCTGAGAGGAGCGCTGGCAAAAACCCTTCTAGATGGGAGAGCTGCTCCCGCTCAATAGACGACAAATCAGCACGCCCTGCCGCATCAAACTGTGCAATCGAATCTTTCCGCTGCTTCACGAGCCGCCGAATTACCGTGAGCACATCGTCATCAGAGAGTTCCTCGTTCGGCTGCCGCCCTTTGGCAACAAGCTCGTTCGTGCAGGCAGTGAGCACGCTCCGAAACGCCTCGAGCCGCGCCTGATCGTGCGCCTTCATCGCCTCTTTAATTCCGTCTTTAATTTGAGTATGCAGCGGCATATAGAGTCAGTATACCAGCATA
>DATIBQ010000006.1:0-2437 GCA_035457445.1 Minisyncoccota bacterium | reverse complement strand
GAGCACCCCAGCTACTAAAAGCACCCGTTCAATATGCCCCCAGGCAACCTTTCGGAACCATCGCCGAAATGGAATGATCTTGACTACTGAATATAAGACTAACAAGGCTATCGGAAAATGTACCAGTATCGGGTGAACGTTGTAGGTCATAGGTAGATTGTACTAAACATCTAAACTGTTTTACAATGGTGTTCATATGGAAACAAACAATATTCAAATTCAGCCAAAACAAAGTATTATTACACGGTGGCAATCGTGGGCGCCTTACTTTTTGAGCGTCCTGCGGATTGTTGCTGCTATAATTTTTATTACGGTTGGCACTATAAAGCTCTTTGCCTACCCTATAGGTATGCCACCCAACGGTGCTGCAGTAACCAATTGGCTCTCACTTATTGGTATTGCCGGCATGCTTGAAGTGTTTGGTGGTGCTCTCATGCTCTTGGGGCTCTTTACTCGCCCTGTTGCATTTATTTTGGCTGGCGAGATGGCCGTTGCCTACTTTATTGGCCATGCTTCAGGCGGTTTTTGGCCAGTGGTTAATGGCGGAATTGATGCGGTGTTGTACTGTTTTCTTTTTCTTTATTTCTCAGCTGCGGGTGCAGGACCATGGAGTATTGATGCGAAGCGGAAGAAAGTGCAGGTATACTAGCTCTATATGTATACAAAAAACCTACCAATTTTATTATTGGTAGGTTTTTTAGTTGCGAGCTTAAGTTAAGCGGCTTAGAACTGTTTATCGTCTGCGGATGGACCATAGATAGATGGTACAGGGATATTGTTTAAGCGCAGGTACACGGTAAGCTGTCCGCGATGATGTACGAGGTGGTTGATTGATGATCCTATGTTTTCGTCTAGCGGTGAGCTGAATATAATTTGCCCATTATTTTTTAAGGAGAAAAGTGTGGTAAGTTTTTCATCCGAAAGTTGCTCTAGTGCCCGTTTTGCTTCTGCTTGGTTTTCATCAAATTGTGCGACTAATTCCGCAGTAGTTTTTGGCTGAATATGCTTGAAGGTGGCAAGGTCTATTTCAGAATCTTCAATCATTTTTGTGATCCACTGAGGAATCTCTGCAATCAAAAGTGCGAGGTACCCGAGCGTCATTGATTTTTCATGCGGTTTCCAATTAAATAGTGTTTCAGGAACTCGCTCTAGGCAGCGGCGGGTAGCGGTTGCTTCGGCTTCTAGTTCTTTTAAGAAAATCATTCCTTTTGTTTCTTGCATAGTATATTTACTCAACAATAAGCTTTCCAACCATACCTATTTGGCGATGGGTACCGACCGAGCAGTAGTACTCAAAGCTACCCGTTTTACTTGCAACAAAGGTAATAGTTTCCTTTTGACCGCTCCCAATTCGTTTTGTTGCGGCGTTAAATTCATCAATTTTGAGATCGTGCATACCCTCGCTGTTTTCAAGTGTTAGCTTCACGGTGTCTCCCTTCTTTACCTTGATTTGTGCGGGAATAAAGGAGAAGTTTTTTGCAGTAACTGTAAATGTTTTGGTGGTAGCACCAAGCTCTACCTCGAGTGAACCTGTTATCGAGGTACCTGATTCGGTACCTGGAGCAGGCTGCCCTGTTGCGGGTGTGTTCTCCGAGGTCACGGGCGTATTCGGTGCCATATCTACAGCATCTTTTTTAAAAACAGTAATACCAATGATTACTAGTAATACAATAATGACGATTGTGGTGATTGATTTACTCATACCATATTTTACTTATTGATAAACTAATCAGATAATAGCATTTTAGAAGAAATTGGTCGCCCACTTGCATTTTTTTAGAAGCTGTGTAATATGGTACCTAGAAAAGTAAAAACATCTCTTTTTTCATATGGCAAGCAATCGTTAGAGGCCGCCCTATTCCTAGGGGGGCTTTTTTCTTTTCTACCGGATTAAGTATTTTTAATACAGCTTTCGTATTACTGCTTTTACAATTGCCCTAATCTCTAAACTCTGGGTTGGATAGATGGGTTTAAAGTTTTTGTTTGCTGGTTCGAGCCACACCTTACTTCCCTGCTGTCGGAAATACTTCATCGTAAATTCACCGTCAACTTCAGCAATAACTATATCTTTATCTTTTGCTTGGTTTGTTCGTTCGGCGAGTACTAAATCACCACTAGCGATATGAGCTTCAATCATTGAGTCTCCATCTACGGTAAGCAGATATGTTGTCTCTTTTTTTTCTACGAGCATATCTTCAAGGTTTACCGTATCAAGTATCTGCTGTTCAGCTTCTGCCGGAAAGCCTGCCTTTACTGAGCCGAGCAGTGCAATCTCTCCAAAACCGTTTGTTGGGATAAGTCGCCCCAGGTGATCTTTTGCAACAAGCCCTGCATCAAGTAGTTTGGTTACCAAGCGATACACAGCGTTCTTTGATTTAAAGCCAAAGAGTTGCATCATTTCGGTGTAGGTGGGCATCCGCTTTTTGGTGCCGTAGAA
>DATIBQ010000005.1:0-8388 GCA_035457445.1 Minisyncoccota bacterium | reverse complement strand
TCCAGTTGCTGCTGGTCCGCCCCCAATGATTGCTAAATCGTATTCCATAGTGGGTTAGTATAGCAGATTGTGTCAGGAAAAATAAAAAAACCCAGACTTGGAAAAGCCTGGATTATAGTCACAACCATTTCTTCATAACCCTCTTTGTCGCAGAAAAAATAACGCAGAAAATTATGTAGAACCTTCATTGTACCATACTCAATCGGTAAAAGCAAATTATTTTTTATTTCTTCGCAGAAAGGCAGGAATTGCACCCCAGTCTTGGTCGTCTTCCTCATCATCGCCGGGCTTTCGATCTTCAGTGGGGAGTTTTGGCTCGGGAGCCTTTTGGACGATTGGTGATGGCGGTGCTTCTTTTCGCTCCTCTCGCTCAATGCTGCGAATAGTTGGCTGGGGGATGGCATTGCCCTGGAAGAGGGTTGCTTTTTTTGAAATTTCGCTCGGGAAGCCGGTGGCGATAACGGTGATTTTGAGTTCGCCTTTTTTGATCCTGTCATCAATGATGGTTCCGATAATCACTCGAGCGTCTTTGTCGATTGATTCGGTAATTACCTTTGCTGCATCCTGGAACTCAGCCATGGTGAGATCATCGTTTGAAATGATGGCAAAGAGTACACCCTTCGCGCCGTTGATCGAGATATCAAGCAGGGGAGAGTTGATTGCCTGAAGGGCTGCCTTTTCAGCACGACCTTCGCCTGCAGCGCTGCCTACGCCCATAAGGGCAGTACCCGCATCGGTGAGCACACTCTTCATGTCGGCGAAGTCAACGTTGATAAGCCCTGGAGAGGCGATGAGGTCAGAGATGCCCTCAACTGCCTGACGGAGCACTTCATCACACTTTGCGAATGCGTCTTTAAAGCTCATGTCTTTGCCGGCAATTGCAAGCAGACGGTCGTTAGGGATAACGATAATCGCGTCAACTTCTTTTTCAAGCTCGTCGATGCCGGCTTCAGCAATCCGCAGACGCTGGTTGCCTTCAAAGAAGAATGGTTTGGTCACCACGGCAACGGTGAGGATACCAAGCTCTTTTGCAGCACGCGCCACAATAGGGGCACCGCCGGTACCGGTGCCGCCGCCCATCCCGCAGGCAATAAACACCATGTCAGCACCTTTCAGTGCATCCTGGATTTCAGCTTTGGTTTCTTCAGCGGCACGTTTGCCGATGTCGGGATTCATGCCGGCACCGAGCCCTTTAGTAAGGTTTTTTCCAAGGTGAATTTTCTTTTCAGCCTGGGATTTATGCAGATCCTGCACGTCGGTGTTCATCACAATGAACTCGACAGAGCGGACCTTCGAATTGATCATGTGGTTTACTGCGTTAGCGCCTGAGCCTCCAACACCAACAACTTTGATCCGCGCAGCGGTTTCTATATCTGGGTTAATTTTTGCCATGTTCTCTCTCCCACCCGAGTGGTATGGGCATATCTTAGCAGAACCGGTGGAAATGTGAATAGAAGGGGAGTGTTATTGACAATTTCGCTATATGTATTACTTTCTATTAAA
This sequence comes from Minisyncoccota bacterium, assembly GCA_035457445.1. GTDB lineage: Bacteria > Patescibacteriota > Minisyncoccia > Phycocordibacterales > UBA9973 > DATIBQ01. The sequence continues at coordinate 6,885 of DATIBQ010000005.1, read as the reverse complement.
AATAAAGATATGGAAATTCAAAACCCCTTTACAAAACATGGTTTTAAAACATGTGTTCAAAAAACTGTTGATCTTACTTTAAAAAATGATGAAATTGCGATCATTACTCTCGGTGCTTCTTCAAGAGATTTTGGTATACATCAAACACTAAAAAGTGATGAAGAAAACAAAGCGATAGATATCATAAACAAACAGCCAGCTATGAATGATCAAGGAGAAGAAGTAATCTACGCACTATGTGATTTTCGGGGAGATATTATTTCTGGAAGCGTTCGTTACCCTTCTTTTTTTCGCTAATTATTTGAATGCCTTAGTTCCCGCCAACAGCGGGAATTTTTTATGGTGCGAACTGTTTTAGGAATTGCCCGATGCTTTTTAGTATTCCTTTTATGCCCGCTGGCGCGGTAATATCGTTTGCACTATGCTCTTTACCAAACAGGGTAGAGCCATAAGCAGTGAGAAACCGCTGATCAGAAATAGGAGCTTTCACGCCCGGGATATCAGCATAGCCGTGCTTCGCTGGAATGCGCAGTAACGCTTTTGCCACTGTTTCAACAAGTGCCATTTGGCTTCCGCCGCCAATAATAATTGCACCGGCAGGCAAGAGTCCGCTTCGCCCAATCTTTTTTAAATACTTATCAATCAGTTCGAATATGTCGGAGAGACGGGCTTCAATAATTTCATCGAGCTTCTTTTTTGAAAATGTTTGGAATGCAACGGCACCTACTTTTACGTTCTCAGCTTCTTCAGGGCTAATGCGCAACCCAAGCGCAATGTCTTTGGTAATGTCGAGTGAGCCGAGCCCAAACACGTGGAGCGAAGTGATGGTGTTGTTTTCAAATACCGCAACTGAAACTGTCTCGGCACCAATATCAACCAGTGCGCAGCCAAAGTTGCGCTGCAGATCAGTCAGTACAAACTTGCTCGCCGCGAGCGGGGTAGCCACGATGCGATCTACCTGTACGCCCACCGCTTGCATCACATCGAGCATGTCGTCTAGGTGCTGGCTGAAGCTCGTAATAAAAAGCACTTTTACCTCGAGCTTCAACCCCTTCACCCCTTCGGGGCGGCCGGGCACTTCTTTGCCATCGATCTTAAAGCCAACGGGGTGCGCATCAATAATAGTTTTATTTTTAAGTTCGACGTTTCCTTCAGCTTCAGTAACTGCCTTTTCAATGTCGAGAGTGGTAATGACGCCGTCAGCACGGGTGATGATAGCGCTGCCAATGGCGTACTCTGATGAAAGTCCGATGCCGCCGAGCGCAATCGTGGCGCGCTTAATTTTTATACCCGCGCTTTTCTCTGCTTCCTTAACTGCTTTTTCAATGCTTGCTGCTGCTTCAGCTTTGGTAACAATGTAGCCGTGGTGCATGCCGCGCGCTTCAGCGTAGCCGGTGCCAAGCACGACGAGCGTGCTGCTCGTTTTATCGCGCTCGCAAACTACCACACGCGTTGCGTGCGTGCCGATATCAATACCAACAGCAATTTTTTGCATCTTTCTCCAAGGGTTAAGAAAAAAGAGCGCTCTTAGAAGTTATATTTCTCTCTCAGTCGCGCTTCTTCTCTCTCCATTCTACTACCGTGTGCGTATCCTTTCAAATGCAGCATGCTGTGCAGAATTAAAAAAGGCAAAAAAGTTTTGTACGGTTCACCGTGTTTTGGTGCATCTTTTTTTATTTGCGAGAGGCAGGCGTAAATTTCTCCCTGCTTTTTTCCGAGCGGAAACGAGAGCACATTCGGTATGTAGTCTTTTTTTCTATACTCACTATTTATTTTTTTAATTGCAGCAGGAGAGATAAATGCAATGGTGAGTTCGTAGTCGGCGCCCAAAATTTCATCACGGAGCAGGGCAAAAGGCAAGCGGGGGAGCTTGCCTTTTGGTTTTTGTATCACTTCCAGCGGTGCACTGGGTCGCTGCATACGTTTAGAGTTTGCCGAGCTTCTTGAGCCGCTCTGCCTCTTTGCGGCGGATAATTCGGCGGAGTGCCATAGTTTTTTGAGAGAGTGCTGAAGGAGCGCGCTCGCTGTAGCGCTTTGATTTTACCTTCTGAATAATTCCTGCTTCTTGCATCTTGCGCGAGAAACGGCGAATTAAGCTGGTCGGGTTTTCGGTGCCCGTTTTCTTCATCTCTACATTTATAATAGCCATGGGCACAACGTTACCATAAAAAAACACGCAAAGCAACAAGAATAATAAACAATATCCAAGCTCCAATAATCAAACAATACCAAAATAATCAATATATAAATTCCAAATTTAGACCATTATTTATTGGCTATTATCTTATTATTTGAAATTTGGTTATTGAGTATTGGTGATTAAAATAAAGTTTTTGGGTTATTTTCAAGGTGCGCTCGATACGGAAGCTGCCCCAAATTCTCTAAAAGGCGCTCGTAGGTACCTAAGTTGCTCTCAAAGAATGACTTTCCTGCTTTTATGATGAACGACAGGGTAACGTATGAGGCGCCGGGGCGAGTTCGTTTGCTGCTTACATGAAATGCTTCAAGCGGTTTTGCCGCAAGCATCACCAGCTCTGTAGCGCGTTCTTTTTCTGCAGCCGGAACTCGAATTGCAAGTTTAAGAATGGTGCCAAAGGGCGGGTAGCCTAAGGCACGCGCTATGTCACCTTCTGCTGCAACGTACGGTGCCAGTTCTTTTTTTTCGATTGCGGCAATGAGCGCCTGCTTGGGATTTTTAGTGAGCAAAATAACTGCGTCATGTGTAAGCGTATCGAGAGTGTAGAGCAGTCGGAGCGTTCGCTCGCCCGCATCAAGTGCCGTTCGGCTCAGCAGCCGGTCAAAGTGGGGTACTGCAGCAAAGGCAACGCTCTCTAGAAGCGAAAACGCGCGCTCGGTGCCAACAATAATTTTTGGACCAGTACTCGCAAGCTGCTCTCGGAGTGATTCATCACTCCCGCGGTCGCTCTCGATAACAATAAGCTTTGCGCGAAGCTCAAGCGCGCGGATCGCATCGAGTGTTGCATCAGTGCCAATTTCTTGCGCCTCAATGTCCCAGCTGCCGCAGTGAGCGCACAGGTAGCTCGTCGGCTCGCTCGCGCCGCACTCGGGGCAAATAAATGTCCGCTCTTTTCCGTTTGAGGTGTTTACATACTTTAATATGAGCGCGGTTTGGCACTGGGTACACACCACCACTGTTTTACAAGTGCGGCATACTGAATAGGGAGCAACTCCTTTGCGCTGCGCATATATAAACAGAGATTTTTCAGTTGCATCAACGTGACGAACAAGCGTGACAAGTTCTTTTGAAAGCGGCTCGAAGGGTCGACCCGAGAGGTCAATTGTTTGTAACTTTTCTGGCACATACCGGCGAGGAAAAAGTGTGGAAACTTTTTTCTCTCCTGCCCAGATGTACGGAAATGGCAGGAGGTGATCTCCGATGTATATGTGTGCACCGCGCGCTTTTCCGAGAGTGGTAAAAAATTCCCGATAGTCAATCTCAAATCGTGAACGAGTACTGTAGCCCACATGGCTTGGCTCATCAATCAGTAGTGTTTCTGGGGTAAACCAGGGCAGTGTGGCAAACCGAGGGGTAGCGATCAAGAGCACGCCCTTAGTTGCCTGGAATAATTCTCGGTACGTCTTTTTCATATCAGTTTTTGTACATTCGCTGTGCAGCAGGTGCGTGCGGCGCTCAATTCCTTTTACTAGTGCCTCGTGCCACGCTTCAGCCTTTGCAATCGTGGGAGCAATCAACAGCACTGAGTGTCCGTGGCCGAGTGTCTCACGGATGAGCACTTTGTACTCGTCGAGTCGAGTATCATGCGTGCCCTGTATGAGCGAAGTGTGTGATGCTGTTTTTGGCAGCTCGGCTGCGCGTGTTATGTACTGCCGCTGTTCAAGCGCTCCCTCGGGCAAGAGTTCTCCAAGCAGCGCTCCTAGTGGTGCAAACGATGTTCGGGCAGTGTGGATGGCAGCATCTAAGAATGTTTCATCCAAACTACCTGGACCAATAATCTGTGCAATTTTTTTGAGCGAAAAGAGTGACGCCTTTACATCAAGCTTTGCATCCGAGAGCGGTTTTGATGAGACGACGGTACCGAGTACTTCTCGAGATTGGATCGGTACTTTCACCAAAAACCCCTGCGGGAGCGGCTCTTGAGAAAAGTAGGTGAGGCTGTCGAAGGGGATGCCTTTCTGGATAGGGATGACCGAGACGATATGCATAGGTAGCTCTAGTGTAAAGGGGAATAGGTAAAGGGGGAAGCGGTGTTAGATAAATGCTATAGTTACTAAACTTTTATGCAATTTCCCTGGCAGAAAAAAATTGGTATTGATTTAGGAACCGCGAATACGCTCGTGTTTGTTTCGGGTAAGGGAATTGTACTAAACGAACCATCGGTAGTAGCGATTGCGCGTGAGACCAATAAAATTTTAGCAATCGGGAGCGATGCCAAAGAGATGCTCGGTAAGACGCCTGAAACGGTGGTGGTGCACCGTCCGCTCCAAGACGGGGTAATTGCCGACTATCGCATTACCGAGGCGATGCTCCGCCACTTTATTACCAAAGCGCTCGGCGGAAGCGCCTGGTTTAAGCCCGAGGTGCTTGTTTCAGTACCGGCGGGGATTACCTCAACAGAGCGCCGCGCGGTAATTGAAGCAACTATTCGAGCTGGTGCAAAAACGGCAGTGATCGTAAAAGAGCCAATTTTAGCGGCAATTGGGGCGGGGATTCCTATCAACCAAGCACGCGGATTCATGGTGGTAGATATTGGCGGGGGCACCACCGACGTTGCAGTGATTTCGCTCGGCGGCATCGTTGCCTGCACCTCGGTAAAATGTGCCGGAAACAAAATTGATATGGCAATTACTGAACACATTAAGCGAGCGCACGGCGTAATTGTTGGTGAACAAACCGCTGAAGAGCTTAAAATTAATTTGGCAACCGCGCTTCCGTTTTCAAACTCAAAAAACGAAATGCGGGATGTAAAAGGTCGCGACATGGTGCTCGGGATGCCAAAAACCGTGCGCGTATTTTCAAACGAGCTTGCTCGCGCTATTGATGCCGAGCTGAAACTAATTGTGAAAGCAATTAAAGAAGTACTACAGCAAACGCCGCCCGAGCTTGCCTCAGACATTATCGACCACGGCATTATTATGACCGGCGGCACCTCGCAGCTGCGCAACTTGCCGCAGCTGATTGAGGAGCAAACCGGGGTGAGTGTGCGACTCGCCGATGATGCACTCTTCTGTGTTGCGAAGGGGAGCGGTATCGCTCTTGACCACCTGCAGACCTATAACCGATCAATTTTGGCGAAGAAATAAAACGTTCTGATTCAAAATTTCAGCAAACAGAAATCTCCCTGCGAGGCGATTTCTTCCGCTCCAGCTATCTGTTTTTTTGGCATGCAAACGAGGCGTTTGCAAAAACAAGTACCAAAAAATCATGCACAGATAGCTTCCGCGAGTTGCTGGAATTTTGAATCTTCACTCAGTGAGAGGGTGATATGATGGTAGTGATGCTTAAGCAGATACAACAATTTTTTCCGCAGCAGGTGTTTGTACTGAAGGGCGGGAGTAGTTTTTTTAATGATTTTGATCGTGAGCTTGCGGCTGCGAAGGTTCGCTCGTACTGCATTACCGCTCCAACACTGTTGCTCGATCACACCCGGGAGATTCTAGCGGCTAGTGCCGAGCGGGCAGATGAACCATTCTACATTGTCTGCCATTTTGAAACACTCCACGGCAGTGCGCATCAATTACTATTAAAAACACTCGAAGAGCCGGGAGAGAATAAGTTTTACTGTTTGATTACTCCACACCCAAAAACATTGCCGGCAACGATTCTCTCCCGGGCGCACCTGCTCTCAGATGTTGCCACAGCAGAAGCGACAACTTCTGAATTTGCAAAACTTCCTACAGAAGCGCAGCTTGCCTACATTACTAAGCACTTTGGAGGCGATGCAGAAACTGCCGATAAAAAAAGCCATGCGCTTCGATTACTCGACGAACTTGAACATGTTCATCAAAAAACTGATCCAAAAAAAATAAGCACCCTCTACGATGCCAAAAAAATGCTCCTCCAGGCAAACCTCGCTCCAAAACAGGTGCTGGAGTTTGTGGTGACTATGTTATAATCGCCCCATGTATTCATTCGCAGATTTTCAGGCAGAGCTTAAAAAGGTAGATGAGTGGCTCTCGAAAGAGTACTCGCAAATTTCTACTGGGCGCGCAGCGCCGGCATTGTTAGATGGGGTGCAGGTTGAGTCATACGGTGCGCATCAGCCGATTAAGAACGTAGCATCGGTTTCAATTGAAGATCCAAAGACGCTCCGGATTAGCCCGTGGGACAAGGGGTTGATAAAAGAGATTGAACGGGGGATTTACGCGTCAAATCTTGGATTTTCGGTTTCAGTTGATGATCAGGGAATCCGAGTGATTATTCCACAACTCACTACCGAACGCCGGACACAGCTGGTAAAACTTGCTAAAGATAGATTAGAAGACGCGCGCATTCGTTTGCGCCAGACACGCGAGGATGCACTCGAAAAGATGAAAGCGGCAAAACTTCCTGAAGATGCAGAATTTCGTGCAAAAGACGAATTGCAAAAACTGGTTGCCGGCGGAAACCAATCACTTGAAGCTATTTTTGAAAAGAAAGAACAAGAAATTTTAAATTAATATGACCATTATCATCTTTATACTCGTTCTGTTAGTAACGGTGCTCGTGCACGAGTGGGGGCACTACTTTGCGGCGAAGCGCTCGGGGATGCAGGTTGATGAATTTGGGTTCGGCATTCCGCCGCGGCTATTTTCATGGAAGCGGGGGCTGACGCGTTTTTCAATCAATGCACTCCCGATTGGCGGATTTGTGCGCATTGCGGGCGAGACAGGTGATCCGCGGCCAGATGTGCTGCCGGGGCGGCT
>DATIBQ010000004.1:0-2329 GCA_035457445.1 Minisyncoccota bacterium | reverse complement strand
AAGGTGCTTAACTTTTTATACAAACATACTCAGCTTGAAACGATGTTCCACTACAACATGGTGGCGCTCGTTGATGGTATTCCAGAAACACTCTCACTCAAATCAATCCTTACTTCGTTTATCGGACACCGTGAAGTGGTGGTTCGTCGTCGCACGGCGTTTGAATTAAAGAAGGCAAAAGATCGTGAGCACATTTTGCTCGGGCTTAAAAAAGCGCTCGACCATATTGACCGCATCATCACGCTGATTCGCGGCTCAAAAGATGCTGCTGCTGCAAAGCTCAATTTAATAAAAGAGTTTAAATTCTCTGACCTGCAGGCAGATGCTATTTTGGAAATGCGCCTGCAAAAACTCGCCGGGCTCGAGCGCAAAGCAGTTGAATTGGAGCTGAAAGAAAAACAGGAGCTCATTGCCGAGCTTGAATCGATTTTGAGCAGCTCGAAAAAAGTTTTCAAAATAATTGCCGACGAGCTCCGTGAAATGCAAGAAAAATATGGTGATGAGCGCCGGACAAAAGTAGTGAAGGGTGGCGTGAAAAATATTTCTGATGAAGATCTTATCCCCGAGAAAGACTCGGTGCTCGTATTTACCAAGGGTGGCTATGTAAAACGTACCGATCCGGGTGAATACAAAATGCAGAAGCGCGGTGGTGTTGGGGTGGTTGATTTAGAAACTAAGGAAGAGGATTTTGTAACGCACCTGCTTACTACCGATACACACAGCGATCTGCTGTTTTTCACTAACTTAGGAAAAGCGTACCAAATTAAAATGTACGAACTGCCAGAAGGAAAGCGTGCAACGAAGGGGAAGTCGATCATGAACTTCCTCTCGCTTGGCGCTGATGAACAGGTAACCTCGATTCTTGCCGTACCAAAGAAAGCGAAGGGTGAAGCAGCGTCACTTTTGTTGGTTACAAAACAGGGAACCGCAAAGAAGGTAACCTACGAGAGTTTCAGAGATGTGCGCCGGAGCGGCTTGCTCGCGATTCGGCTTGAAGCGGGAGACGAACTCCAAAATGTGCTGCGTGTAAAGAAGGGTGAAGAAATTATTTTAGCAACTGCAGAGGGGCAATCAATCCGGTTTAAAGAATCTGACATTCGCGAAATGGGGCGCACTGCAGCAGGAGTACGCGCAATGAAGCTTGATAAAGGAGATGTAATTATTGGTGCCGACGCGATTAGTGAAGAAATGAAAAATGGATTTTTGTTGGCGATGGGGGCAAATGGGCTCGGCAAGAAAACTGCATTGAAAGAGTACAAGGTACAGAACCGCGGTGGCTCAGGAATCATTACCGCAAAGGTAACGCCAAAAACGGGGAAACTGATGGTAGCAAAAGTAGTAACCGATGCAACCGAGCTCGTGGCAATGTCAAAAAAAGGACAGGTGATCCGCGTTGACCTGGCAACGATCCCTTCAACGGGGCGGCAAACACAGGGAGTAACGGTGATGAAGCTTCGCGCAGGCGATTCACTCGCATCAGTTACTTGTGTGTAATCAAGAAAGGAGAAAAATATTTTTTTCCTTTATAACTTCATAGTTTTCAACTATACTGTGTGGTATGTTCATGCACCCTGAGGCAATTATTGCAGCGGCGCAGCTTCGACCAAGCGATGTTGTTGCTGATTTTGGAGCGGGGAGTGGATTTATGAGTCGTGCGGCAGCAAAATTGGTGCCGCAAGGTACGGTGTATGCGATTGAACTGCAGCGCGGGCTGGTGGAGCGTTTAGAGCATGATGCAAAAGAGGCGAACTTAAGTAACCTACACCCTATTTGGGGCGATATTGAATCGCCAAAAGGTTCAAGCTTGGCTGATGCATCGGTTGATGTGGTAATACTTTCAAATATTTTATTTCAGCTTGATGATAAAAGTGGCGCAGTTGCTGAAGTGGCGCGTGTATTAAAGCCGGCCAGCAAGGTATTAGTGATTGATTGGACGGAAAGTTTTGGCGGGCTCGGACCAGCACCGCAGCACGTATTTCGTCCTGAGCAGGCACGAGCACTTTTTGAACAGCGCGGATTACAAGTAGTAACCGACCAGCTGCCAGCGGGTGAGCATCACTACGCTATTCTTCTTAGAAAAGGGTAAATATCGCTCCCTACATACTTTTTTTGGACACGCATATTCGCCTCGTGGCAAATTGCTCCCCGCCCGAAACGACTGTTTCAGTCGGGCGGGCGCTCGGCTTACGCCGCCTGCGCGAGCTCCAAAAAAATATGTAGGTTCACTTCTTTTAAATTTTAATGTTCTACCGTACACTATAGTTAGCATGTCTAACTTTCAAATTGCGCTCATTGCTCTATTTATCGGCATCTTTGGTTTTGCGGTGCT
>DATIBQ010000003.1:0-5771 GCA_035457445.1 Minisyncoccota bacterium | reverse complement strand
TGGTAACCGGCGTCGTCGTTACGGCATTTGCCAAGGTGTAGGTGAGCGGGCTCCCCGCAGGCGCTACTACATCTTTAAGCAAGCTCGTGCCCGAGAGATAGTAGCGAACACGATCGACAAGACCATCGTTGTCAATATCGGCATAAAAAATAAATTCGTTTGTTCCTGCGGTATCAATTGGATATGCACCCGCAACCGACTGAGACGCTGAACGAATTTCTTCAGCCATGGGGCGCAAGAGTTTTTGTGCCCGATCAGCAACTGAAAACGAACTCTGATAGTAGCGATTAAATGAAACGGTATCACGAGCAAGCGCTGCGATACTAAGACCAACAACACTAGCAACAGCAACTGCTACTAACAGTTCAATAATAGTGAATCCGCTATGACGGAGGGAGAGAGAATGAGAGGCTTGCATCGGTACCACTTATTGTAATGGTTTTCTCATCGGTTGCATATCCATCTTTAGATGCAGCAACCGTATAGAGACCGTCAGAGAGCCCCGAAAAATTTGTTTGCCCCGGCGGTAAGCAGCCCGAGGTGTAGGTAAATGAAATATCTGTAACGGTTGGAGTAACGCTTGCATTCTCGGTTGAGAGAAACAGTTTATAGCGCAGGTACCGCTTGCCATCATGGATAGCGGCAATATCTTCAAGCGGAGTAGTGTAGTAGGTAGCATCGGTATCATCGGGTCCCAGAAAACTCCAGATAGTGTCAACATCATTTGTTGCGCTCGTTGCTATTTGAAATCGTACCGGAGCAGCCCCCGCCGATGGTGGCTGTGAAGTAGGCAGCCACGAGAGCTGGTAGAAGGTTGCTGCAGCGCCCAAATCAAACGTTGCCGAAGTAAGATCGCCCGAAGCAGTATAGTTTCCGCCACCAACATCAATAAGTGTTACTTGCCCGGGAGTAGCAGTTCTCTCAACACTGCTGGCAGTAGCATAGTTATCTGAACCGTTATACGTTTGTGCTCCGCCTGAACCTGACCAATCAGTTTGAGTAACGGAACCAATGTTTGTTATTTTTGTTTCATCTACCCCACTGCCGCTCAAAGCAACCGTGGCACCAGCGAGCGGCAGCCCGGTTGCTGCATCGGTAACTGCTGCCAAAATAGTCTGCGGATTTGTCGGCTGCACTATGAGTGAAATATCTTGCACTGTTCCGGGCGGTACCGTAATTGGCTGGAGCGGGTTGATGCCAATGAGATCATACCCTGCACTGGTGAATGCAGCAGTGTATGTATCCCACTCAATATTTGAAAGTGTAGTAGTACCACTGGCGTTAGTACTAAATGAGTACACCTGCTTTAACACATCCGGAGTAGTGCCAATAAGCTTGGTACCAGTAAAGGTGCCGGCAACACTCCCCACCGGTGTGCACGTATCGGTTATTGAATCTATAGAAAAGGTGCTTGTTTCATCAATAGTAAACGTTGCTTGGGTTACCGCGTTTTCAGACACGGTCAGGTGCGGCTTACTGGGGTTTGGATTCTCCACAGCGCCGGGTGTGTATGTCTGCTCGGTTGAGTATCCGTCTTTAGTAACGGTAACCTGGTAACTCTCGGTTGCCGGCGGCGCATCAACAAGCGTGAGTACTCCTGTTGCATCGGTCACGTCTGTGATATCGACCGGCGGAGCAAGTGTATCGTTTTCAATCAACACATCGGCGCCCGCAATTGGCTGCCCGTTTGCATCAATCGCTCGAATCACCAAGGCACCGTTGCCGTTTTCTGTTTCAAGCGACTTTGGCGCAATCCAGCTGGCATAGGTTACCGACACTGCATCCTTGCAGCTTTCGCATGCAATCGTTACCTCAACAAATTTGTTATCAGCCGGAGAAAGATCATTCGGTGAGCCACCCAACGTGCCGTCTTCAGGGTGGTCGATATTGCGAATAGTTGTTTCAATCGTAAACGTTATGCCGTTTCGGGTGATCGTTTGATCGGGATCAATCACCCCCGAAGGAATACCGCCGACTGTACCCACATCATAGTACTGCAAGTTGCGAATAAGCTCGAACTGCTCGTTGGCAAGCTGTGTTGCAGCCGTGCGGGTACGAATGTTATTTGAAACCGTTACCACCTGCGCGTAGAGCTGGTAGATAGCAACTGAAAATACTAAAAAAAATGCAGTTGCCACCAGTGTTTCAATCAACGTGAGTCCTGCGTGTTTCTGATGCATGTACTCTATTATCCCACATGAACACGGCGATACGAAAAAAAACTCCCCACTAAAATTAGTAGGGAGGTGTATTGTCTTCTGGAATGCTTTGAGCTTTTTTTTTGAGCAAACCACAATACTCAGCAAGTTGTGATCGGTATGGACCAACCAGACGAAGTAACTCTGTTTCACTCAGTTTAGTTTCTCCATAAAAAGAACCAACTGCTTTCTTCTGAGCGTACCCTGTCGCCTCTCTCATGAGAGCCTTGTCATCGCGCTCTAATGGAACATATCGTGCCACTGAAAACATATTCTGGAGGAGTGGATCTGCAGCCAGAAATGCACTATGCTCTGCAAACAAGGTTCGAGCAGGAAAGAGTGCACTACCTTCTTGTAAAAATGCTTGCATACGCACTTGCCACTGTGGTGTTTGTACTTCCTGTGAGAAGCGGTGTATATCTTCAAGGGTAAACACCCACTTTTGCTGTTCTAAACCAAGTGTTTGATTTATAAGCAGGGCGTATAATACCCGCTCCTTATCCCAGATTAGCACTTCTGGTACTCCCTCTTTGAGAAATAAACGTCGTATAGCGGGGGTTTGTTGCTCTTGAAGGAGCGTAATGATATAGAGCCACTCTTTTAGAGCAATCACCCGCTCCTTTATTGCTCCTTCTGTTACTAAAGAAGCGTGGTCAAACTGCTCAACATTAAGCTGCCATAAATTGACGAAAAGAGGCTGCTCGCCCGATTCATTCAAAAGAGCTCTTCCGCTGTCGGTAAGTTTGTTCAGCGCCGCTCGAAGTGCGGTAAGCCCCACCGCTTCCCGATAATACCGTTTCATTTCTTCCCAACTCTGAACATTTCCAGGGTAAGGAAGAACAGCAAAAAGAGTTGCAATTCTGTAGAGCATCTCCTTGGTTACTTCTTTACCTGAAGAGTAAAACTGTTTTTCTTTTTCTAGTTTGTATATACAAACTAGGTTTTTAAGCTCTTCCCCGTTCGGTTTTTTCTTTGTCGTCACCAGTGCCGTAGCAGGGGGAGTATATGGTACCAATTTACCCATACCATAATGATTTAAGGTTACTAAATAGAAATTACTTCCCTGTTCCATACAATTCTTTCTGCTGAGGATCAGCATAAGAAACTGAATCAGCGGTAGTAATTGCCTTCTCGAGTGTGAATCCGTTGCGTTCAGTGCACTTCACCTCCCGAAGGTTGTTCGACAACTCGGTCTCATCGTCTTCGCTGGCAACGATAATACTACTGCAAAGATCCTGAAATGAACTGCTCTGGAGCAGCACTCGCCATACATGCGAGTATACTTCGGGTGTATGCTCCTGAAGCCACGAGAATAGTGGAGATACTGTTACCACTACCTCTCTTCGTTCAAGCGCCTGAATGATACCGAGTACTTCTTCTGACTGCTTATGTTCTCCAAGTTCTCCAAATTCTTCAAGTTCAAAAAATACAATTTCGGCAAGACGTACCCAGCCAAATGCTTTGAGGAACGGAACAAGGAGATCCTGATCTCTCTTTTTCATTTCCTTTAGAAGAATGAGGAGGTATTCAGCGCTAGAGCTAAAGTCGTGCATTTCACCAGTCCCGAAGTGAAGCACATGTTGTTTAGTGAACGCACGTGTCAATGTTCTTACAGGGATCTCTAATTTCTCAATGAGGTCAAAGTTAAATCGACCATAATCCTGGAAGATGAGTGCACACTGTGTATCTTTATGACACTGTCCCCATACCCGCTGGGCAGTCTCAACCGGAAGCATTAGTAGTTTACTAATAAATTTTGTTTCAAACGTCGTAGCAGTAGACTCTTGAAATTGCTGTTGGATTTCAAAGAGAGTAACTGGTCGCTCACCATTTTCTTCATAAGCGTGGTCAATGGCCCATAAAAGCTTTTCTTCAGAAAGTGTTTCTGAAAGAGCCACAGGACGTGGAGCATCTAAGAGTAGGTTTTTCTGGTTCATATACCGTTGTTTTTGTTAAAGATTTAGTTTATTTAAATCTACAACTTCTATAATTTTTGTCAATCACATTATTTTCACACAAAAAGCCCTCCAGTGGGGCGGGTAGTCTACTTAATTGTATCCATCACCGAATACATTGGTGTGAGCATTGAAATAGCGAAGAAACCAACAGCAGCGCCGACAAAAATCATCAGTACCGGTTCGATAATAGTTGAGAGATCTTTCGTTTTCGCCTCTACCTCTCCTTCGTAAAAAAGAGCAATATCTAAGAGCATGGTGCCAAGAGTACCCGTCTCTTCTCCCACCTCTATCATCTCGCCTACCATAATGGGGTAGAGTTTTGTTTCTGCTTTAAAAACGTTCGACATCGGCTCGCCCTTCTGCACTACCACAAGTACCTGATCGAGCACTTTTTTATACCAGTAGTTTTGCGCGACATCTTTGGTAATCGTAATCGCGCGGCTGATATCTACCCCTGAAGCCAAGAGTGATGAGAGCGTCCGAGTCGTACGAGCAGCGTTCATTTCTTTTACAATCGTACCCATCACCGGGAGCCGTGTGATTAGATAATCAATGCCGCGCTGCACCGAAGCAAGCTTCATAAGTCCGTAGATACTTGCGAAGAGTATAAGCACTGCAAGAGCGAGTGCGCCAGTGTGCTGCGAGAGTGCATCTGAAAACCAAATAATAATTTTGGTCGAGGTTGGCAGTTCTGTACCCAACTCTTTAAACGTTTTAGTGAGCGTCGGTACTACATAAATAAACATTAAAATTCCGATAAGAATAATGGCGCAGACGATAATCCCGGGGTACATGAGTGCGCTCTTTATTTTTTTATTGAGCGCGTAGCTCTTTTCGAGTTGGGTGCCAATTTGGGTGAGCACCTCGGGCATCTTTCCTGATTCTTCACCGGCGCGCACCATCGCTACCACGAGCGATGAAAACACGTTTGGATACTTTTCAATTCCTGCCGAGAGTGTGCTGCCGCGGTCGATTGTTTCAATAAGAGTCGTAATAATTGATTTAAAGTACCGATTCTGCGTTTGCCGCTCGAGCACCTGAAGTGCCCGGTAGAGCGAGAGCCCCGCCTTTAACATGCCGGCAATATTTTTAGTGAACACTATTTTTTCAGAAAGTTTTACCCGATTGCTTAAAAAAGGAATTGAAATATTCCCAAACGAACCCTCTTTTTCAGTGAGTACGATCGGTGTTTTTCCTTCTGCAGCAAGTTTGCTTGTCGCTTCAGGTTTATCTTTCGCTTCCACTACCCCCGTTGCCAGCGTGCCATCAGCTGCTTTGGCTTTGTATGAGAATTTCATTACTTAGTAAGTGTACCAAATTAAACTTATTACTCACTCACCACGCGCAGTACATCTTCGGTCGTTGTTTTTCCCTGTGCTGCTTGGAAGATGCCGTCTTCGAGCATCGTCATCATCCCCTCTTTTTTTGCCTGCGCTTCAACCTCATCGGCTGAACCACCACGCAAAATTATCTCTTTAACTGCAGGTGTAATATTTAACGCTTCATGAATACCCACTCGCCCTTTGTAGCCATCTTCAGATTCATCATTTTTTTTCGGTCGATAAAATGGTACATCTTTCCATGTTGCTTTTGGGTCAACTACTTTTTCTTCTTT
>DATIBQ010000002.1:0-8115 GCA_035457445.1 Minisyncoccota bacterium | reverse complement strand
TACGGTAGCAGCATGCGCACCGTACGGTTCAGGAAACGAAAAGCCCTGTTTTGTATTTGAGCAGGTAACTATTGCGGCAATTAAGCAGTTTGGTAAAGGTAAAGAACACGTGGAGCTGAAGCTTGAGGATGCAACCGGGCGAACGGTTACGGCAATTTCTTTTTTTACGAGCGTCAATGATTTTAATGAACCGCTTGTAGCGGGGAAGCAGGTAACGCTTACCGGGACACTCGACCAGGCGCAGGGATACTACGGCAGCGGGATTCGGATCAGAATCGAACATATTATTGTGTAATTTTTTTGGTACATAAAAATTTTTTGTCAACGTAACCAGGTACGTGCTGTTTCGTCGGGTTAGAGGCTCAAAAAAGGTCAGTGAGTGCATTATTAGCCAATTTTATTTGGTTTATTTAGCCATTCCTTCTTTTTACGTATGTTGAAAAAACAAAACAAAAGTAAGACTATTGCAGTTGTTGGTTTAGGGTATGTTGGCTTGCCGCTGGCGCTCCTTGCTGAAAAAACATATACCGTTATCGGTATTGATACGAAGCGTGAAAAAGTTGAAAAAATAAACGCTCGCATTGCACCATTTGCCGATGAAGCACTGCAAAAAGAGCTTTCGGGTGCGAAAAAATTTAGTGCAACCACTGCTTTTTCGTCGGCAGCTGCAGTAAAAATTATTATCATTTGCGTTCCTACACCAGTAACTGTTGAAAAAATGCCGAACTATGAACCGGTGGAATCTGCATGTAGAGAACTAGGAAAGTATTTGCAGCGAGGGCAGCTGGTGATTTTGGAATCAACGGTTAACCCGGGCGTGTGTGAAGAGTTGGTTATTCCAATCTTGGAGCAAGTATCGGGCTTAAAAGCAGGAACAGATTTTTCTGTCGCACACTGCCCTGAACGCATCAACCCCGGGGATGCAGCGTGGAATGTTTCAAATATTCCACGGGTAGTTGGCGGGTTTGATAAACGGAGCTTGAAACGAGCAGTCGCTTTTTATCGTTCTATTCTTTCAGCCGAGGTGCGACCGATGGGTTCTCTTAAGGAGGCGGAAGCAGTAAAGATTGTCGAGAACTCGTTTCGCAATGTGAACATCGCTTTTGTGAACGAGCTGGCAAAATCATTTTCAAAAATGGGCGTGGATGTGGTGAACGTTATTAACGGTGCTGCCACGAAACCGTTTGCGTTTATGGCGCACTACCCGGGCTGCGGTATTGGTGGGCACTGCATTCCAGTTGATCCGTACTACTTAATTGCGTATGCGCGCAAGTATAACGGGTTCGAGCACAAGTTTCTCTCGCTCGCCTGCGAGGTAAACGCGGGTATGCCCCAGTATACAGTTGATATTTTAGAAAAAGCGCTCCGAGAAAAAAATATTTCAATCGATGGGGCAACTGTGGCAGTGCTTGGGCTCGCGTATAAGGCAGACATTGATGACTGCCGCGAGAGTCCCTCGTTTGCAATTATTGAAGAGCTGCAGCGGCGCGGAGCACGGGTAACGGCGTATGATCCGCACGTGCCAAAGTGTTCTGATGTAGAAACGCTCGATGCGGCACTTACTGGAAAAGATGCAGTGATTGTTGCGGTTAACCACACAAAATTTAGACGACTCTCGCCAAACACCCTGAAAGGGTTTGGTGTACAGGTGGTAGTTGACGGAAAAAATTGTTTGCCGAAAGAGCAGTATATCCAAGCAGGATTAAGTTACCAGGGTATCGGTCGATAATACACAGAATGAGTTATTGCTATGGCTATCAAAAATGGTATCTATCGGTTCGCACTTATTTTCCTGGGAGGAATTGTTCTGGGGTTAATTGTGTACGTGAAGTCAAAGAGTGTTCGGGATATTTCGCTCTTTCTGCTTATTTACACGATATTCATTACTACGTTCGAGCTTTCGCGGCTTATTTCAGCAATTTTCTATCACCGCTCACTGCGGGCAATTCGAAAAGCAAATGAAGGCGCTGCACCCTATGAGCCGACGGTAAGTTTTGTGATTCCGTGTAAAAACGAAGAAGCGACGATTCATAAGACAATCATCAAGTGTTTTGAGGCGGAGTATCCGAAAGAAAAATTAGAAGTCATTGTTATTAACGATGGCAGCACCGACCGCACCGGCGAGGTGCTCTACCGGATGCAGGAACGGTATCCAGAACTAAAAATTATTGATTGGAAAGTAAACCAGGGGAAGCGACACGGCATGACAGCCGGGTTCAATGAAGCGAAAGGAGAAATTGTGGTGCAGCTCGATAGTGACAGCTACATTGTACCAGAGACGTTTCGAAAACTTATTGAGCCGTTTCGGAATCCTGAAATTGGAGCCGTGTGCGCTCATGCTGACCCTGAAAATGCAGATGAGAATTTAATAACCCGAATGCAGGCAGGGTACTACTTTATGTCTTTCAGAATTTTGAAAGCAGCAGAATCAAGTTTTATGACCGTGTTCTGCTGCAGCGGCTGCTCATCGGCGTATCGCAAGAGCGTGGTGCTGCCCATTATGAACACTTGGCTGCATGAGAAATTTTTAGGACTCCCGGTTACGTGGGGTGATGACCGTGCGCTTACCAACTGGGTGCTCAAGTTAGGGTATCGAACTATATATACCGATGATGCAAAAGCGTACACCATTTGCCCCAATTCGCTCCGGGTGTTCTTAAAGCAGCAGGTGCGGTGGAAGAAGGGGTGGTTTGTTAACTCTCTGTTTGCCTCAAAGTTTGTGTACCGAAAGTACCCATTCGTCGGATTTACGTATTTTTTGCCGCTCATTATTGTTACGCTGCTTACCCCGTTTATGGCAGCCAAGGCGTTTGTGTACGGGCCACTGGTACTAGGGCACTCGCCGATCTACTATCTGCTCGGCGTGTTTTTGGTGGCAGTACTCATTACTATTTTTTATCGGTACGTTGCTCCTCAAAATAAATACTGGAAGTACGTTTTTCTGTGGTCGGCAATTAATACGTTTCTCCTCTCCTTCATCCTCTTCTACGCGCTCGCGCGGCTTAAGGATCGCCGGTGGGGAACACGCTAAGTACTATGTACGAACATATACAAAGAACAAAAAAATTATTTGCGATCAGCGTTCTATCGCTCATAATGATTATTCTCTTCGGCAGCTTTTTCTTTGAGCAGCATGAAGTACTCGATAACACGCTGTACTCATTTGTCAGAGCTGCTCGGTCTGCTTCGTATTCGTTTGAGTACAGGAATGAAAAGCAGACACTCGCTGCTAATGCGCTTACAGCGCTTTCTTCAGAGGGTGCTGCTACAGGAACACTCGCAGCACCGGGAACTGCTGCTGCAGTGCCGGTGCTTCTCTATCACGGTATTGTAAATAAACCAGATCGTTTTAGTTTGACGGTAAAGCAATTTAAAGAGCAGCTGTTTGCGCTCAAAGCTGCTGGGTATCACACTGTTCACTTGCAAGACGTTGCTGATTTTATGGCGGGGAAGAAGGTACTCGATGATAAGGCGTTTCTCCTAACATTTGATGACGGTCGTACCGACAGCTATCGCGGTGCAGATCCATTATTACAATCATTAGGGTGGAGCGCGGTTATGTTTGTCGCAACTGAAAGCTCGATTGATCGAGCGGTACGCAGCAAATACTACATCGATGAAAAAGATACTGAAAAGATGATTGATTCAGGAAGGTGGGAAATCGGCTCGCATGCCATGCAGTACACCGGCGGGTATATTCCGGTTGATGCAGCTGGTACAAAGGGTAACTTTTTAAGCAATAGCATGTGGCGCACTGTCGAAGGTCGCCTCGAAACCGACGCTGAGTATGAAAGTCGAATTACCATAGAACTTGAACAATCAAAGCAAATACTTGAGCATACAACCGGCACTATAGTAAATGCACTCGCATATCCGTTTGGTGATTACGGGCAGCAAACACAAAACAATTCACGCGCAGAGGATACTATTGCCGATATCGTAAAGCGTACCTATGATCTAGCGTTCAAACAGGTCTGGAGTGGAGACGATGATTTTAGTTTTAACTATCCATACGACAATTCTATGTACTTGCGCCGTGTTGAGGTGCCAACAAATTGGAGCGGTGCAGAACTTATTTCATTTTTAGAAACAGCCAGCCCGAAACAGCTGCCATACGACGATACCTTTGACATGGAAACCGGATGGAAACACAACTGGGGCAGGGTAGTACTGCAAAATGGAACGCTTACGCTTGCTGCACCTGAAACAACCACGGGAGCGCTTACATTTCTTGATGGTACGGGCGGGTGGAGTAATTACTTCTTTACGGTAACTGGCGCATGGCGAGATGGCAGTACCATAAGCCTGCTTGGACGGTATCGAAATGGGGAAAATTACACTGCATGTACGTTCACGAATGAGAACGTATTCATCAATGAAACAAAAAATGGCGCACAGAAAAATCTAGCTGCTGCAAAGCATTCTGTAGAAATGCCTGTAGATACAGTATCTTTAGGGATGCTTGTTGACGGAAATGCTGTAAAGTGTTACATCGGCTCTCGGCTCATCGCGTACGTTTATACTGTAGACCAAGAACTATCTTCGGGCGGTATTGGGCTGAAGATATGGGATCAGACTCCTGGCAAAAGTTTTCTCGTGCTCGACGCTCTCCACGCTGTTTCTCCTGAGGCGATGCAAGTTCTACTGCAGGCATTGCCGCGATATGTGACTCGATAATTGCTTGTTTTATAACACTAATGTCACACAAAGAGTTCATTATTATTATGGTTTTAACCGCACTTATTACAAGCGGCGTGTTTCTTGCAAGTACTTTGATAACACCAACCGTATCAATTCCATCATTATTCAACTATTCCTTCAGCAGCACGGGGACGCTCTACGAATCTGGATCCTTGCTCGGGAGCACCAGTCCCTACTGGTGGGTTAATTCCGGAGCAAAACTTTCAATCGATGCCGGCACCGGAAAAACAGTACAGGGCTCACTGCCTACCAATGACAAGTGGCGAACGATATATGCTTCGGCAAATCCGGTAGATACCGACAACGGCTACCACCCGCAGAATATTTTTCGGCTTGTCTCGAAGGGTACCTGGCACAACTTCCGCCAGCAGGCGTACTTCAGTATTAATCAAGATGAATTGAGTGAGAGTCCAAACCGGAATGCATCGAATGGACTATTGCTCTTTAATCGTTACCAAGATTCAGATAATCTCTACTACACCGGCATTCGGGTCGATGGTACGGCGGTGATTAAGAAAAAACAGGCAGGGAAGTACATTACCCTTGCTCAGAAACCAATTATTGCTGGTACTTATGACCGAGCAAAGAATCCAAACTTGCTTCCAAAAAGCAAGTGGATCGGACTCCGGAGTGAAGTAGTTACGACAAACGGTGTAGTGCAGATTAAGCTCTACACTGACATTGGCAAAACAGGTGTCTGGACGCTTGCTGCTCAGACAGTTGATGATGGGAAAACATATGGTCCCATTATCGACAGCAAATCATCAGCTGGCATCCGCACCGACTTCATGGATGTAGCGTTTGACGACTACAAGATAGAAGAGCTCTAGCATAACTGCAATAAAAAACCGCCCCGAACGAACATAAGGGGCGGTTTTGCTTTGGTCTTTGTCGGGTTCATACTATACTTTTCGAGTGAAAAAAGAACTAACTATATATACCGACGGGGCATCACGGGGGAATCCGGGTCCAGGCGGCTGGGCGGCGGTGTTATTAACTGATGATCAGGTGTTTGAGTTAGCGGGGCGGATAGCGCGGGCAACGAATAATCACATGGAGCTCATGGCAGTGTATGAAGCGCTCGTGAATAAGCAAGTTCATGCACACCGCGGTATTGTTACAGTGCTTTCAGATTCAGCCTATGTGGTAAACGGGCTTAACTCTTGGGTGTACGGGTGGGAGAAAAATGGCTGGATAACGAGCACGAAAACGAAAGTTGAAAATAGAGAGCTCTGGCAGTCACTCCTCAAACTGCTCCGTGTATATGGTGATAGATTGGCGATACAAAAAGTTTCAGGGCATTCGGGCGAGCTCTACAACGAACGCTGCGATGAACTTGCGGTAGCAGCAGCGCTCGGAAAGAATCCAAAGCTCTTTTCAGGGACTTTGAAAAAGTATGAGGAGTTTCTTGAGGAAACAGGAGTAACAGTAAAGCAGGCTGCGCCAAAGAAGAAAAAAAATGATGCACCAGCATATTCCTATGTTTCCCTCGTGAACGGAAAAGTGCATGTCGACAAAACCTGGGGCTCGTGCGAAAAACGGGTAAAAGGTGCAAAGGGTGCAAGGTATAAAAAAGTATTTTCAAGAGCAGAAGAAACTGCGCTGGTGCAGGATTACACACTGTCTTCATTACTCTAGAATAACTGCTTTGCGTATGGTCGCCCTGCTTGTTCTCATCGCATTTTCATTCGGAATTGTTTTAGGGAAAATAGTTCACATCTCAGCACTTGCTTTGCTGGTGCTTGGCGTACTTTGCTTGGTGGTATTCCAGTGGAACTGGAAGAAGGGAGTCATATTTTTATTGGTCACGGTTTCATTTTTCATTGGTATGCTGCGGATGCAGCTTGCCGAGGAACAGTTTAAGAATATTCCGCTTCCACAAAAAACCTCTATTACAGGGAAAGTGCAATCAGTAGATGAACGCGCTGAGAGCGCGCTTATCTATGTACAGCCTGAAGGCAGCAGTACAGACATTCTCATTCGTTTGTATGAAAGAATTCCTGTACTCCCTGGCGACACTGTTCGCTCGGTCGGGAAGATTGAACTTCCTGAACCATTTGTAACCGATTCTAACAGAATATTTGATTATCCGAACTATTTAAAAGCAAAAAATGTTTCATTTATTCAAAATACAAAAAGTATTGAAGTGCTAGAAGCGGGGAATGGCAGCGTTGCTCGATTTTTTGCAAAACTGAACCGCAATACGAGCAAATTACTTGCTCGCACTGTGCCATATCCGATTGACGGCATTGTCGGCGGCATGGTGCTTGGTGAACGGAGTAGTATTTCAAAAAATACAACCAATATATTTCAGAACACGGGCACACTGCACCTGCTGGTGCTCTCGGGCTATAACATCACACTTCTAGTAACTTTTCTCGGACTCCTGCTCCGGCGAGTACCGTTTTATATCCGAGTTTCAATGTTAGGTGTCAGTATTATTTCACTCGTGCTGCTCTCAGGGGCAGGCATCGCCGCTGTTCGGGCAGGAGTAATGGGACTGATTGCAATTGTGGGAACAGTGAGTGGACGGCAGTATGCAGCACTCCGCGCGCTTGGTGTCACCTTTATTTTATTATTACTTTGGAATCCGTACCTCTTGCTTTCTGATCCGGGGTTCCAGCTTTCATTTTTAGCAACACTCTGCATGGTTGCAGTAGTACCGAAAGTAGAATATCTGTTCAAAAAGATTCCTGAAAAAATATGGAAGCTGCCGCTCCGCGAAACAGTTTCCATAACCGTAACCGTCTCACTCTTCATGCTGCCGTTTATTGCCTACTTCTCGGGCAGCATTTCACTGCTCACTATTCCGGCAAACTTCATTGCTGCATTTTTTGTACCCATTATTACCGTACTTGGTATTGCCACCATCTTTCTTTCAACGCTTGTTCCTTTGTTAGGAATTATATTCGGTACTATCCTCGGATTTTTTGGAAACATTCTTCTGTTTATCCTTGAAGCCGCTGCCAAAGTTCCTCAACTTATTGTTCCGCCATTTTCGTGGTGGTACTTGGTTTTCGCATATGGAATTATTTTTAGTGTTTTATTTTGGAAGGAAATAAAAAAGCCCCCAGTTTTTAAATGGGGGAATGTAAAAGAAGAAATTTTATGATACAAAGTGTCGATTAAACCATTCTTTTGGATTATCGACCCATTTACATAAGAGTTCGTATTCGTTAGATAAAAGTTTTTCTTTTACTGCTGGCAATAGATCAGTTACGGTAAGAATTGATTCAAGAGACAGATTTGCCCTTCTCAGGTTATTTATTACATCTTCTGTATTGTATGAAAAAATACAGAACGGGAATACCTCGGTTGCTTCCTCTGAAAGAAAGATGTCGGCATCTTTAATAACACTCCCTGCGGTAGAAACAAGATCTTCGGTGAGAAAAACCCTTTTTCTTTTTACGGGAG
>DATIBQ010000001.1:0-7470 GCA_035457445.1 Minisyncoccota bacterium | reverse complement strand
AAACTGTTCTACAAGCTAGAACGAGCGTCGCTGGAAGGGGCGACGATCACCGCCTCCGTTTCCGCCGCGGCGTGGTCCGCCTTCGGTTTTTTCTTGAGCTACTGAAACGCTGATCGTGCGGCCCCACTGTTCGGTGCCGTTCAATTGATCAATTGCCTTCTGTGCATCTTCTTCGGTTGCCATTTCCACGAAGCCAAAGCCTCGTGAACGGCCGCTCTCCCGGTCCATAATGATTTTTGCAGAAACCGGCTGAGCAATGCTAGCGAACAAGTTATTCAAGTCATCTTCAGATGCTTGGAATGAAATGCCGCCAACGTATAACTTTTTATTCATGAAATTTACTATACAAATGGTTAAATCCTGGGTTCGTTACGCAGGTGTACCCATTGTACCGTCTAAACCGTAATTGTAAAGAAAACACTCGGTTTCCTGTGGAAAAGTTAGCTCCTCATGGTTAGGGTTGAAATAGCTCTTCAGGCAAGAATCGAACCTGCTCTATTCCCGAAAATTGCTTCGCAGTTGCCGAAATTTGTGCCCAGAGTACCGCTACCCGACAGCTGCCCCCGCTCGTTTTATGGAGCGGATCTTTGAATGAGAGGGTGAGCGTGGTGCCATTCTGGCTCGCGCCGGTTAGGGTAACTCCCGAGAGTGGGAATTCAGTTGTGATACCATGTGCTTTCTCAGCTGCGGTAAGTTCACCCTTCAACAGCAGGCGAATCGTGTCTTGGATTGGTGTCTGTGAGCTGGGGATAGTGCGAGAAACAGTAACCAACCCTTTACTGCTGCAGAGAATGTTTCCCGAAGCATCTTTATCGGCAGCTTTATTATAGTAATAGAGTCGCACTGTTTTTTCAGCGGTTTTAAAGCGAACAGGGATGCGGAGCTCATCATCAAACTGTGGCTCACCGCTTGCGTTGTCTTTGTGGAGTACGATGGTGCCTGTTTCAGTAGTTGGTTTGGTAAAAGGGAGCGTGAGCGAGAAGGGGACGAACTCTTCTGTCATCCACTCACCCTGTGCCTGTGCTGGGGCAATACCAAGCTGCTTGCCGTTCGCATCGAGCACTTCAATAGGGAACGATGCTTCAAAGTACCAGTTGCCACGAGCGCGTCCGCTGATGGTAACTGGGCTTGTAATTTCTTGGTTCGGGGTAGGGGTAGTAACCACAATAAGGTTTTCTTTTCCAGTGGTAGTGCCTGGTTCCGGTACCGCAGCAGTATTGGTAAATACTCGTCCGTCGGGTGTTCTGCACTGCTCGGGGTAACTCTCCATAATAGGGAACCCCGCCGTAGCACATTGCTGAAAGGTGGTTATGTACCCGTAACTTTTTGGCTCGGGGCGGTTAAATAAAAAGTATGCTGCCACTCCAAGCCCGACAATAATAAGTAACGTAATAAACGTTCGCATAAAAAATACTCGTTTAGGCTACTAGTACCTCTATCATAGACGAAAATGAGTTTTTTTGCTTACAAATAAAAAACTATTCAGATAGATTCTTAAGAAGTTCTTTGGTTTCCGAAACATCTTTGACAGAGATACATTTAATGCCGGAAGCACGGGCGGCTTCGTCGTTGCCGCCGGGGAAGAGAGCATCGCCAATGAACGCCATCTCGGTGATGGGGATATGGAGATACTCAGAGAGTTTTTTGATGCCGTATGCTTTGTCGATCCCTTTCTTAGTAATGTCGATCGAGGTAGTGCCGCCGATGCCAATGTGGAAGTTGGGGAGTGAGGGTGCGAGTGCAGCAACAATCTGCTTGCGCTTTTCTTGATCTGGATCCCAGACTGCTTTTTTTTCAAGCCGCGCCTCTTGCCCGAGGGCGGAATAAGTAACTTGCGAGCCGCGATTTTCAATCAGTGCACCATAGGTTTGTTCAGGACGGAGTTTTAAATCATCAATTGTTTTCTCGAGGGTGTTTTCTATGTGGGCAATTTCTTCGCTGGTCAACTTCTCTTCATATATTTTTTTAAGTGCTCCGTCTTCATATGCAAAGAGCGCTGCGCCCGAGGTGGGCAGTAGAAAGAGATTTTTTTGCTGCTCGTTGGTGAGAGCAAGAAAAGGGAGAACCTGCTTTTCAAATTGCGGCAGCCCGCCGCCCGAAATAACTGCTACGGTAGTATGTGTAAGTGTATTAGTGAGCAGCGCCGCCATCTCTGCATCAACCGGCAGCTTGCTCTCGGTGAGTGTGCCGTCCAAATCAAATACGAGTACTTTTTTACCTTTCGGATTGCTCATGTAAGTACTGCCAAAATTGCAGAAAGTTTTGCGGTAGCAACACCTACCACTTGATCGCCGCCACCGTAGTAAATAAATAGCTTGTCTTTACGGCGAACGATACCGCAGGGGAAGACCACTTTTGGCACTACTCCTTTTAATTCATAATCTTCTTTTGGTTCAAAGAGCGGTACGGCGGTTCGTGCAAGTACAACAGTTGGATCTTTTAAATCGAGGAGTACGGCGCCAACACGATAGGTGCCGGTTTCAGAAACACCGTGGTACAAGAGCAGCCAACCTGTTTTTGTTTTCACTGGTGGTGTGGCAATACCAACTTTTCTACCATCCCACATGCCGCGGCGTGGTGAAATGATTTCAATACAGCGTTTTATTTTTTCTTTGGTGAAGTCGAGACTAATAACACTGTCGGCACAGACGCTCTCGTTAACGCGGTGCAAAATCAAGTACCCTTCGGGGCCAGGTTCAGGAATAATACAGGCATCTTTGTTAGGGACACTCTCGGGAGTGATAATGACCGGGTCGCTCCACTTTTTCCAGCGCCGTGCCTCAAAATCAGCAGCGCTTATTTTAGTGAGTGCTACCCGCGGCACCTCGCCATCGTAGGCGGTATAGGTCATAAAAATGTCATCTTTAATTTGTACCAATCGCGGATCTTCGCAGCCTGAGTTTCCGGGATGGTGCTTTTCTTCATAGCCGCCCCGTGGCGTGTACACTGGAGTATTTGATCGTTCCTCAATTGAGAATCCGTCAGTTGAAAGAGCAAGCCCAAAGGTCGAGGTGTCGTCAGCACCCATGGCGCGGTAAAAAATGTGTATCTTTCCGTTACTGTCGATTGCAGCGGGGTTAAACGTGCCGTGTGCTTCCCAGTCTTTATTGGGGCGAGCAGTAATGATCGGATTTCCCGGGAAGCGGGTAACGAGCTTTGGCGCATCAGGACTAATACTTTGCAGTAAATCAGTGAGCCGAACACTTGCCGTGCAGCAGTGGGTATCAGCTCCGCCGTAGTAAATATCGAGCATCTCGCCACGTACTAGTGCACCCGAGGGGAAGACAATACCCCGTACCATTCCTGTTTGTTCATAAAATAGTTCCGGTACTAAAAATGCTCCCTTGGTTCTTCCGAGGATTATCCGCGGATTCTTTTTATCAAGCAGTACTGCTTCAACACCAAAGCTGTGCTCTGAACTGCTGAAGTAGTGTGTTGCATGCGAGTAGATGAGCAGCCATCCTTCTTTTGTTTTGATAGGCACCGCGCCCACTTCTACCTGGTCGTCGCTGCCGCGGTGTAAATCAATAATGTGTGTGTCGAGCGATTCATGCCACGCTTTCCAGTAGGTCTCACTCCACATATCCTCAATTGAATCAAAGAGCGCAAGTGCAACATTGGTGCCGGGTAAATCGGTATGTACCGTAAGCAGTGCAGCGTATTTTCCGTCTATTTTTTCTGGAAAGAGCGCCATTGCTTTTGCGTTGAACGGGGTAACGAGGTGTTTTTCGGTCACTGTTTTTAAATCTTTACTGAGCGCAACTGCTACCTTAATACCTTCAGCTGAAAAGGGATAAGTACTGAGTGCGGTATAAAAAATGTAGTAGGTGTCATCAATTTTGGTAATGCGTGGATCTTCACATCCAAACCGGTCGAAGTCGTGGGTGGGGGTAATAAGCGGAGCGCGATCAGTGAAGTGAACACCGTCTTTTGTGGTGGCACGCCCGATGATAGAACGATTAATCCTCGGCTCTTCCAACAATTGCCGTTCAGAAACAGCACGGTACACCACGTGGGTATACTTGCCGTCTTTTACGGGGCACCAGTTAAATGTTGCCGCGGCTTCCCACGGATGTTCGCGACGAGGGGAGAGGAGCGGGTTTTCTTCTGTGCGTCGTACGGTAAACATGTAGTAATTGTAAGTATACTCTAATAAAAAATTATTTTTCTACAGAACCATGCTCGATGAGCCACGAAAGCAATTTTTTCAGCGGTGCTCGAGCAACACACACGTGGCGATCGCCGCCGCCGTAGTACACGTAGAGTGTGTCATCTTTCACTACTGTTCCTGATGCGTAGATAACACCCGGTTTCCCATCATTTTCGTAGTGCATCTCGGGGGAGAGTAGGGGGAGTGGTCCGCGATGCAATATTTTTGTTGGGTCTTTCAAATCAAGGAGCATGGCGCCGAGCTTGTATTTATCTGGATCTTTTGTGTCGATCGCATGATACAGCAAAAGCCAGCCGTAGCGTGTGTAGATTGGCGGTGCTCCGGCGCCTCGCATAATATTGTCCCAATAATTTTTTCGTCCTGGCTGCGGACCAATAAGCCGCTCGCTTTTTATGGGGGATTGAATAAAGTCTAAGCTATCTACATAGCTAATTTCTATCTTTGGTACAACACTTTTAAGAATTGCATACTTGCTATTTATTTTTTTTGGAAAGAGTACCCAATTTTTAGCAGGCATCTCGGGGTCCGAAATAAGTACTGGTTTTTTCCAGTTCCAGCGTCCGCGCTTAAAGTCGGCAAGAGGGAGCGAGGTGAGTGCAATGCGGATTGAATCCCACCCGCCAAAAGCGACGTAAGTCATATACACCATGTTATCGATAATAACTGCTCGCGGATCTTCACACCCGCTCCAGCCGCCACCCGAGGGGTAGAGAATCGGATTATATTCTTGAATACCGAGCGGTTCGAGCGGAATATCGTGCCCGGGCGAGGACTCATACACCGGATAGGAGAGGCGCTCTTCGAAGTGGAGTCCGTCAGCGCTCGATGCATAGCCCAAGCGCGACATGCCGTCGCTGCCGATGGCGCGGTACAAAAGGTGTATGCGACCGTCATCATCAAGCAGGGCGGCTGGGTTGAAGGTGCCCTCGGCTTCCCAGTAGCTCCTTTGGTCAGGGGAGATGAGTGGATTTTTTGGAGAACGCTCAAGGTTGAAACATTCAATGTCCGCAGTACGCGGTTTTTGCTTCTTCTTGAAAAATAAAACTAGACTAATAACTACCCCTGCCGCGGCAAGTGCTGCAAGAAAGAGGACGACGGTAAACATACTGCTATGCAGCTCGACCGTACCGGTCGTCAATTCTAGTAATATCGTTTTCATCAAAATCTCCAGTTGCAATCTCAAGTACCACGACAGGCAGTTCAGTGGCGGTAATACGGTGGAGGGTATTGGCTGGAATGCTGTAGTCTTTGCCAGGCATTACTGGAACTTCTTGTTCACCAATATCTATCGTGCCTGTTCCTGAAATAACATGCCACTGTTCGGTGCGATGCTGATGCGACTGCAAGCTAAAAGCCTGACCAGGGTTGATAGTGAGAATCTTCACCGTTGATGGTTCATTGTGGGTGAACTGCAAAAAACTTCCCCACGGCCGCTCTTCGCGATATGGTGTGCCGTCTTTCATAGTTGTATACTCCTTGCAGTTTACTATAAAAAAGTGCTGCAAACACTGTGCGTAACTTCTGTTACCGGGCTTTAAACGTTCGATTGCGAATGTACTTTGAGAGTGAAATCAGGAGGGTAATACCAACGGCAATCAAAATACCATTCCGAACCAAACCAATACCAGCGACAATTTTGTCTATGCGGCTGCGGAAGTACCAGCCTGCCCAGAGTACCAGCGGAACGTATATGACGAGCGCGGCTAATTCATAGGTTAAAAACTTTTTCCATGACACTTTTCGTTGCCCGGCAATGAATGGTCCCAAAAATCGGAGTTGAATTAAGAAGCGGGAAAAGAAAATAACCTTCTCGATATGGGTTTCAATCCACGCTTCTCTGCCCGCAAGGCGTTTGGCAAAGAATCGATTGTAAAACCGAGTGAGGAGCCGGTTGTTATGTTTTGAAAGGGTGTACATGACGATGTCACTTACCAATAATCCTGCCATCACAATAGGGATGAGGTAAAAAATATTTGCCCGCCCGCCGCGGGCAAGGTAACCAAGTGCCAACAGTACTACTTCTTCCGGAACGGGAACAACAACGTTTGCCAAAATAGAAATGCCGAAAATTCCGAGGTATGAAAACTGCCCAAGATGCTGTATCAGTGCCTGGGTTTCGTTCATTAAGTTAAGTATACAGGTTCAAATCGTTTACAAATTAATCAAAAATAGTGAGCAGATACTTGTCAATTTCGCGTTGGTCGATGTCGTAGAGGTGCTTGTTGTCTTGGTGCAGGTCACGGGCGAGGTCGATACCGACAAAGCGCCAGTGCCAGGGTTCAAATTTGTAGTAGGTGTTGTTTTTGGGGTACGAGAGTACAAACCCGTACTTATAGGCATTTTCAGTGAGCCACTTATATTCAGGGGTCGGTTCAAACTTCGCACTCGCCCATTGAATGGTTTTGGTGGCGAAGTCAACGGTAGTGCCCAGCTGGTGCTCCGAGTAGCCTTGGTCGGCAGAGAATTTATTTGCTCCGGTTCCGTAAGTTACTGTGTAGGTTGATTTTAACGTTTTCTGTTCTTGGAATGAGCGGTAGGCTGAAGCAATGCGCAGGGCGAGCCCGTCATCTGCTGCGTCATCTAACAGGTCGGCGAGAAAGGGAAGCGCTTTGGTATGAAATTGGAGCGCTCGTCCAACGGGGACAATATACTCTGTATCAATCGAACTCAGTGCTTCCGGTGTGTAGTGCTCGCTTAAAAAGTATACCCTTGAGTATTTTTTCAGCAGCTCGGGGTCAGTTTGGGTGAGTTTTTCAAGCGTCTGCACTTTGTCGGTTATTTTTACTACTTCTTCTCCGAGTGTTGCCGCTTTCCCTTGTTCGGCCGCAAGGGCGCTGTCGAGTTCAGTTTTTTGAGCGGCGGTTTCAGTGAGTGCAGCTTCAAGTGCTTGTACTCGACCCGTAAGTTCAGTGGTGGTTGCTTCTAGTTCGGCTTCAGTTTTATGGAGAAGCCTGTTGAGCCGGTAGTACCGGTAGCCGCCGTAGCCAAGACCAGCAAGAAAGATAATAATTGCCAGAACGGGCACCATAACCTTTTTAGACAGGTGGTTTTTCACAGCCGAGATTGTAGCATACAAAAAACCACCCCTTAGTTTCCCTCGGGATGGTTTTTTGATGCGCTAGATCTTGCTAACGTTTACCGCATTGAGTCCTTTTGGACCTTCTGCTACTTCAAAACTTACCTTGTCTCCCTCGTGAAGGTCGCTCCATTGCACATTTTTGAGCTCATTCGCGTGGAAGAAAAGATCTTTTGCTTGTCCGTCGATTTTGATAAAACCGAAGTTTTTATCAGTGAGTCGG